>CALLYL010000636.1 GCA_937859535.1 uncultured Myxococcales bacterium | reverse complement strand
AGCGCTGGCATGGCACGCATTCGGCTCAGAAATACGTCGCACATAAACTCGCCGGCGGCCTCGCGCAGTGGGGGGGCAAGCTGCATCAGACCAGGCTTTTTAAACTGACGACTTCCTGTAAGTGTGGAGAATACATAGTCGGAATAGCCGGAGTTCTCTGCGGTGGGACTCTGCTCGCCCCAGGTCTTGAGGATTGCTGGAAGCAGATACTCAAAGTCAGCGGCGGTTCCAACGGTTGTGGAGTAGTGCATGACAAAACTCCAGAGCTGCTCCCAGGTGAGCCTTTCCCGAGAGCAAGTCAGCATTTCTAAGAATTCCTCAGGGGTTCCGCAACAACCTTGGGAACAGGACTCAATCTGTTTCGGCTTGCGCACGCCCGCAAACGCCTCAAGCAGTGGTTTGTAATCTACGTGTGGAATAGGCGACGGAGGGTTTTTTTGATGGGAAGACATCGGCGACTTCATGCGTAGCTTCAGGATTCGCACAGATTAGCTTCAGTCTAGTATAGAACCTGTCTCCCGTCGAGAAACTCTGGAAACCCTCTTTGCCACCGATTGATAACATTATGGAAGTTTTTCTGCCTCGCGCTCCCTGTCGGAGTAGCCATCGGGAGACGTGCTCCCTCAGTGCCCCGCAAAGTAGGGAGTGTTCGAGCCTCGGTAGACGTACTCGCGGCGGTACGGCAGAAAGTCTGTCGGCATGGTATCGAACGTAAGGAGTCCCTCCCGCCAAACAAAGACCATGAGCAACTCGTCCACGCACAATGAGTCGCGTATCGGTCACCGCGTGCAGAGTTGACAGCACGCTGATCCATCCCCATCGTAATAATACGATGACATCGGCAAGGTCCGTGGCAAAAGCCAAGACTGCCTCCTGCCCGCCCGCGAACCAAGACGTGGACGTTCGACCCATCGAAGGTCCGCTGGCAGATGATGAGTTGGCGATGTTGGCGAAGGCGCTGGGTCATCCGGCCCGCGTTCAGATTCTGCGACTACTCGTGCGCAAAGAGGCCTGTATGTGCGGCGACATCGTGGATGAACTGCCACTGGCTCAGTCCACGGTGTCCCAGCATCTTAAGGTGCTCAAGACCGCAGGACTGATTCGCGGCGAAATCGATGGTCCCTGCATCTGCTACTGCATCGAAGCGCGCACGCTGCGTCGCTTCAAAGCGCTGATCGGCGGGCTGTAATGCCTGGCCACAGTTTATCGTCTATCGGCAATTTACGAAAGGAAACCCAATGTCTGTCACCCTGCGAGTCTTTGATCCTGCCATGTGCTGTTCGACCGGCATCTGTGGACCGAGCGTCGATCCAGACTTGGCTCGCTTCGCTGCGGATGTGGACTGGCTGGGCAAACAGGGAGTCCACGTCGAGCGCTTCAATCTGTCCTCGCAGCCTGACGCCTTTGCCGCAACTCCTGCGGTGAAAGAGGCGCTGGGTCGTGGAACGGAAGTCCTACCGATCATCATGGTCGATGATCGCGTCGTGGCCGAAGGAACCTATCCCTCTCGGGAGACACTGGCTGCGCTGGTCGGCCTCGTGGTGCGCAAGTTGCCGCAATCCCCAACGGCAAGTGCCTGCTGTCCACCAGCGGGCGAAAAGGCACAGGCAGAATCGTCTGTCCGTCCAAAGAGCGGCTGTTGCTGAGGAGTGTGTCATGGACTTTCTGGAGCGAGCGCCACGCCATCTGTTCTTCACCGGCAAAGGGGGCGTCGGGAAGACCAGCGTCGCTTGCGCCACTGCGATTGCACTTGCGGACCGAGGGCGCCGAGTCCTTCTCGTCAGCACCGACCCCGCGTCAAACCTCGATGAGGTACTGGAGACCGAGCTGGTTTCGACACCGACTGCGATCCGCACGGTACCTCGGCTGTCTGCGTTGAACATTGATCCCGAGGCTGCCGCGCTGGCGTATCGCGAGCGGATGGTGGCTCCCTATCGCGGCGTGCTACCCGAGGCAGCGATTCGCAGCATCGAAGAACAGCTCTCTGGGGCCTGCACCGTCGAAATTGCCGCGTTTGATGAGTTCTCCAAGCTGCTTGGCGCGGAAGCTGCGACCCAAGACTTTGATCACGTCCTCTTCGATACCGCACCAACGGGCCACACCCTACGACTCCTGGAACTGCCCGCTGCATGGACGGGCTTTCTGGAAAGCAACGTCGGCGGTACTTCTTGTCTGGGGCCGCTGGCGGGGCTGAAGCAGCAGCAGTCGCTGTACGCGGCGTCACGTCACGCGCTGGTGGATGCTGCGCGAACCGTGCTGGTGCTGGTTTCGCGACCCGAGCGGTCGGCGCTGCGTGAAGCGGAGCGGACCCGACACGAGTTGTCTTTGCTCGGCGTGGTTCGGATGGAGCTCGTGGTAAACGGACTCTTCGTTGCGTCGGACTCCAGCGACGCGGTGGCTGTGGCGATGGAACGGCGCGGTGTGATGGCTCTTCGCGATCTACCCGAAGGACTCCGCTCACTCCCGCGTACCGATTTGCCGCTGCTATCCTTTGGCCTGGTCGGAGTTCCGGCGCTGCGGACCCTGCTGACCGCTACACAAGATACGATCGCTCATGCACCACTTGATGTCGGAGTCATAGTCCGTACTCCTCCGCTCGCCGACCTGCTGCCAGCGTTAGAAGCGGGCGGGCATGGCGTGATCATGACCATGGGAAAGGGAGGAGTCGGCAAGACGAGCGTTGCCGTGAGCATCGCCGTCGAACTGGTGCGCCGTGGCCATCGAGTTCACCTCACCACGACCGATCCGGCTGCGCATGTGGTAGAGGCCCTGGGCGATGCAGTTTCGGGATTGACGGTGAATCGCATTGACCCGCTAGTCGAGACGCGCCTCTACGCTGAAGAAGTGATGAAGACGGCAGGCGCTGGGCTTGATGCTGCGGGTCGGGCGCTGCTCGAAGAGGATCTCCGCTCACCATGCACCGAAGAGATTGCCGTATTCCGTGCCTTCGCGCGCACTGTGGTGAAGGGGGAGCAAGGCTTCGTTGTGATCGACACGGCCCCGACCGGCCACACCCTGCTCTTGCTCGATGCAGCAGAGACGTACCACCGCGAGGTTCTGCGAACAGCAGGTCAGGCACCGGATGAGGTGCGCCGGCTGCTGCCACGGCTGCGCGATGCAGCGTTTACCAAGATCCTCATCGTGACGCTGCCCGAAGCGACTCCGGTTCATGAGGCCGCCCAGCTACAGAGAGACCTGGTGCGTGCGGACATTCATCCCTTTGCCTGGGTCATCAACCAGAGCTTGCTGCCGCTCTCTGTGACCGATCCGGTGCTGGTGCAGCGTCGCGCGCGGGAAGGACGCTTCCACGATGAGGTCCGCACCTTGTCCCCGCGAGTCGCGCTGATTCCCTGGACAGACACGAAGACCAGTCGCTTAGAGCTGGCCTCTACGACCGATGCTGGGCTCGCCACTTCACCAGCCGCAGCGTACTCCTCCCCGTACATTCTCCCAAACCAATCCGGCTCAGCACGCTGAAGGACTTGCTCGACATGCAGACACATCAGACAGGAATTGCGCACAGACTCTCGTTCCTCGATCGATATCTGACGCTGTGGATTTTCTTGGCGATGGCTGTCGGCGTCGCTCTTGGCTTTTGGGCACCGGGCTTTACCCAGGCACTCAACCGCATGAGCGTGGGTACGACCTCGATTCCGATCGCGGTGGGACTGATCCTGATGATGTATCCGCCGCTCGCCAAGGTTCGTTATGAGGAACTGGGGAAGGTCTTTCGCAATCGCCGCGTGCTCGTGCTGTCGCTGCTACAGAACTGGGTGGTGGGGCCGCTGCTGATGTTCGGTTTGGCCGTGCTGTTCTTGCGTGATCGACCGGAGTACATGCTGGGTTTGATCCTCATCGGTCTCGCACGCTGCATCGCCATGGTCATCGTGTGGAACGACCTTGCAAAAGGGGATACGGAGTACTGCGCGGGCCTCGTTGCCCTGAACTCGATCTTTCAGGTGCTGTTCTTCTCGGTCTACGCCTACTTTTTCGCCACGCTGCTACCGAGCTGGCTGGGCCTGCACAGCACGGTCGTACACATCTCGATCGGACAGATTGCACAGAGCGTCGCCATCTATCTGGGCATTCCGTTTCTGGCGGGATTTCTCACCCGCCGCGTGCTTTCGCGTATCAAAGGAGTCGATTGGTATCAGTCGCAGTTTGTGCCGCGCATCGGGCCGCTGACGCTGGTTGCTCTGCTGTTTACCATCGTGGCGATGTTCTCTCTGAAGGGAGAGACGATTGTGCAACTACCTCTCGATGTGCTGCGAATCGCGGCTCCGCTGCTCATCTATTTCCTGGTGATGTTCGCGGTGTCCTTCGTGATGAGCAAGCGGGTTGGTGCCAACTACCAGCAATCGGTGACCCTGTCGTTTACCGCTGCATCCAATAATTTTGAGCTGGCGATTGCCGTCGCTGTTGCCACGTTCGGCATCCACAGTGGTGCAGCGTTCGCCGCCGTGATTGGTCCACTTGTCGAAGTGCCAGTGCTCATTGCGCTGGTGAACGTCGCGTTGTGGGCGCAGCGCCGCTTCTTTGGCAACATCGCTCCTGCTTCTCCATCCTCCGCATCAAGCGGACCCGCGTAGGAAGCGATCATGGATCACGCTAAGAGCATTCTGTTTTTGTGTGTCGCAAACTCTGCCCGCAGTCAGATGGCCGAGGGACTTGCGCGCCAGCGCTTTGGTGATCGCATTCGCGTACAGAGCGCGGGCAGCACTCCCACTCGTGTGAATCCCTACGCCATCGAAGTGATGCGAGAAGTGGGCGTAGACCTAAGCTCCCACCACTCCAAGTCCTTAGACAGCATCGAAGCCGAAACGGTGGGAATCGTGGTTACGCTCTGCGCGGAGGAGGTCTGTCCGGTCTTCCTGGGCCACGTCCAGCGGTTGCATTGGCCGATCGCCGACCCTGCCAGCAATGATCCATCGCTTTCTCACGATGAGCTGCTCGCACGATTCCGAACCGCGCGGGATCAGATTGCGGAACTTCTGACAGGTCACGGTGCCTATGCAATTCAGGATCCACAGCGTTCCGTTTAGGTCGCGCATACTACCAACAGAGATCGCTACCGTTCGATGGTAGTTGGGCATAGTTGGGTCGCTCAGAGCCACGATGGCGAGCCCACGAGGCGTCATTGACACGTCGCTGAAGCCTGCGGACCTTGCTTGCGGTTGCCAGGAACTCGTAGGCAGAGAAGAGCGAAAAGGTGCCCCATCAAAAGTGCGAAACTTGTAAGGTCGATGCCGCATGGGAGCCTAGAGAGTTGGAACTTGCGATCCATCACAGGGGGCTCCTATGGCATCTGGCTTCGGCTCGATTGTGGCGCGCTACCGACGACTTGGGTTTGGTTGGTCGCTGCTCTTGCTGCTGGGCTGTACAGCGGAGCCGGTCGCTACTCTGTGCCCTGTGGTCAGCAGCAATGGAGAGCAGAGCAGCGATTCCTTCCGCCGTCGCAAGCTTGATGTTCTGTTTGTCATCGACAACACCGGAAGCATGGCGGCAAAACAGCAGGCTCTGGTCGCCTCGCTTCAAGCGTTCCTTGGCGTTCTCGATGTTGAAGGCCATCAGACGGACTATCACATGGGGTTTGCGACCACGGACGTCGGCTCATGGGTGTCACCAGAGCAGCCGTGGACGATGACAGCGGGAGCGTGTGATTCGTTTGCAGGGGATGACGGAATCCTGCAAGCGGTGTCATGTCTCGACCGCAAGAGTGGATCGGCAGCGGCGGCGCAGGCGTGCAGCTCACTCTGTCCGAATCGACGGTTTCTTCCGATGGACGGCACGTCATTCCTGAGCGGCTATCGCGGCTTTCACAACGTTCCATCAGCCATGGAGTTTGATCCGAAGACCGGAACGACGGTGGATCGCGGCCCCGAGTACGCGCTGCGCTGCATGGGGCTGGTCGGAGACGGCGGATGCGGCTTGTCCTCGCCACTCGAAGCGATGAAGCGGGCGCTCGACGGTCATCGGCCCGAAAACCGAGGATTCCTGCGCGAGGACGCAAGCCTCATGGTCGTCATCGTTACGGACAAGGACGACTGTTCAGTTCAAACAGCTCGGCGGGCAGAGAACGACCCACATACACGCAACTGCACCAGTCCCGACTCCGATGCGGCAGCGGACTGCTTTGACCCGGCGTTCCGTTGCCTGGCGCGCAACCTTCGCTGTGCTGAGCCGCTCAACACCGCTGGGCCCAAGACGGGTTGCCAGGTGCGAACCGACAGTTACCTCGAGCCGGAACAGAACTATGTGGGCTTTCTGCGAACCATAAAGCCCCGACAGAACTTCACGATCATCGGGCTGTGGCCGGAGCCCTCGGTCAATGGAGGAGGGCCAGTCGTGGTGGTGCAAGATCCCAAGATCGCAGGCTCAGCGGGACTTCGCACAGCAGGTGGTGCCCAGGCTGGGTGTCAGTCGTCATTGGACCCAAACATCGTGGGACAACCGCAGCTCCGACTCAATCGCCTGATGTCGCTTGTGACGAGGCCAGGGGAGCCACCGTGGACCGGGAGCATCTGTGAACCGCAGGACTATCGATCGGTTCTCACATCTCAAATCGCATACCCGCCCATTTGTCATCTTCTGCTTGGCGATCTGCCCCAAATCCCTCTGCGTCATCAGGATGGGACTCCGGCTTGCATGATCGGAGACGTAGATTGGAATACCCCTGACGCTGTTCCTGCGCGGGCGATGCCGGTCTGTGGTTCACCCTGCTGTGATGCGATGGACAAAAAGCAACCCCGCTGTGGATTCTGGAGTGATGAAGTGGTTTCCGCATGTGCCTCTGAACCAGAGTCCTGCTACTGCATCGTCTCTCCTGAATCCGGTGACAGTTGGACAAAAGCGCGTTACGGAGTCTGGCGTCCGCGCAATGCGGAAGGCCCCCCCGGAACGAGCGTGAACATTCGCTGCGCCATGCAAAACGAATCCACCTGCATGAACCCCCCGGAATCGCCCTAAGCGCAGACAGACATTCCCTCAAGCCACATCCCAGGCATTGCAACGGACGCGTCCTCCCGCTTTTCACGCCTTTTCCCCCAACCCGTTCCCTTTTGGTTTCTCGACGGTAGGCGGGCTGGCTTTCCGTCCCTGTGGATGATGTTTTTCTGGTGTAGTGCGGCGAGCGCTCCCGCGACTTGGCGAGCAATCTCGATCGCATTCGGCAGTGGCAGGCCCACACTCTGTTCGGAGGATCCTTTGAGCCGCTCCTGCAGCGACATACCCTCTAGAAACTCCATCAGAATGTAGGGCACGCCATCACTGAGCTGTCCGTAGTCAAAGACCTTTACGATCCCTTCGTGCTGGACGAGCGTCATCGTGCGCGCTTCATCCAAAAATCGCTGCAAGATCCTGGGATCACGAGCCAAGTCACGCATCAGCACCTTGACCGCAGCGCGCTGACCGATCTGTTCGTGACGGGCCTCATACACCACGCCCATGCCGCCCTGGCCGATGCGTCGCTGCAGGACATACGGACCCACCTTGCTGCCGAGCAGCTCGTCAGCGATCGGAATGAATCCTGTAGGAACTGTGGAGATGGTCACGACTACTTACCTGTTGGGCGCTCGACGCGGGCACCCGGTGTGGAGAGGCTACACGCTCGCCACAAGCACCGATAATGACATCATACCCCTCTTTCAGTTGATGGACACCGACTCGCCAACATTGCAAGGTTTGTGGCAGCAGAGAGTCCGCGCACGGTACCAAATTCCAGTGCTGTCAATGTGGTAGCCGGTCGGTCATGTAGGAGCCCACTCTCATGGACCCAGCGTCAAACTGCGGTCCTCGATCCGGTCTCGCTATCTCAACCAGAGACCAGTCATAATGAATCATATTATATGCATAATAACGTACCCCAGACGCCTTCCCGATCGGCGCTCGATGGAGCTACTGCGTCGGTTTGGTTTTCGTTGTGCGCGTGGGTTTTCGTGACAGCAACTGGATCATGTCCGTGTTCTGGCGCGCCTTGGCCAGCGATAAAGGAGTCTGTCCGCTGCGGTTCTTGGCATTCACCTTGGCACCGCGTGCGAGCAGCGTCTCTGCTCCGCGCAGGGAACCCAGCATCACGGCTTGATGAAGCGGGGTGTTGCCTTCCTGATCGGTCGCTTCCAGGTTCGCTCCAGCGTCGAGAAGTAGAGTGATGCCTTCAGCTTCCCCAGGATCCACATAGACCGTGTCGTGCGGTTGGCCGAGCTTCTGGTACAGGTGCTTTTCCTGCGGTCTGTACGCAAACGGCCCCCACGACAGCGGCGTCTTGCCATGGTGATCGGGGGCTTCGAGTGGAGCGTTGGCCGCGAGCAGAACGCGGATGGCGTCGATCCGCCGCTCCATCACCGCCACGTGAAGCGGGGTGAAGCCATCATTTGGCGCGGCAAACTCAATCTTGGCCCCCAACGTCAGAAGGAGCCGAAGGGTGCTGCTATGTCCGTACTTTGCCGCACTCAGCAATGCGGCATCGCGATCCGATGCCGTCGCTCCCCGCGCAACCAAAATAGGAATGATCTCGTCGAGTCCCCCCCGCGCTGCGAGTGCCACCGCTCCATGGGGAACAGCCACTCCGGCGCGTAACAGAGCCATGACAGCTTCGCTCCGTTCATACTCCAGTGCCCACAACAGGGCCGGTCCGTACGGCCGCGCCGTGGCCGTGAGCAGCGCTCGGTGGTCGGCAATGTAGCGATCGTACTGGGCTGCCGTGGTGGTCTTGGGCAGCGCATCAAACTCGCGAAGGAGTGCCTCGGCATCTGCCTTAACCACCGCCGTGCCATCAGCATTCGGTGGAGCCGCAGCCCCGACGATGGGCCGCAATAGCACGAGTGCCACCATCCATCCTCGCATGGCGTCCTGATTGCACATCGAGCAAGATAGTAGCGCAGATGTGCGGCAACTGTCTGCGGCATCGAGTGCTGACCGTCGGGTCTACGTATGCCGGTGGAACAGACCGTTCGAGGGTGTGATATACATCCATCTTGTATGGAGTGTCTTTGGCATGGGTTTCAGAACGGGAAGACGAGTGGGAATCTGGCTGCTGATTCTGGGCGTTTCCACAGCGACTCGTGCCAATGAAGATGCGGCTCTTTCCTTCGGGAATGGGAGCTGTGGAAAGCTTCAGGGAGGCGCGGCCTTGCCATGTCGGGGTGCCAACTTTGAGTCATTCTCCCGCACTGCCTGCGCGCTCGGAAGGAACCATCTCCATCCGCTGGTCCGAGACACTGTGGTCGACGCCTTTGCAGCACTTGCCGAACAACCATCCCAACGAATCTGGCAGTACGGTGAAACTGGAACATCTGCGGGGGGCAAGCTCTGGCCGCACAAAACCCACCAGAACGGACTCGCGGCCGATTTCTTTATGCCGGTGGTGAACGAACGGGGCGAGCCAGCGCGAGTACCGATCTCGGTGCGGAACAATTTTGGGTACTCGCTGGAGTTTAGTAAAAGCGGTACGCTCGACGGGCTCCGCATTGATTGGCAAGCGGTAGGGGCCCATCTGCTCGCACTGGAAGCGGCGGGCCGCAAGCACCGCGTGACGATCGAACGAATCATCATCA
>CALLYL010000635.1 GCA_937859535.1 uncultured Myxococcales bacterium | reverse complement strand
CATCCCTCGCAGCCGCCCATCGGGCACAGATCGTGCATCGTGATCTCAAGCCAGACAATGTGATGCTGATTCACGATGACAATCTGCCGGGTGGTGTGCGAACCAAACTGCTGGACTTCGGAATCGCGAAGTTGGGGGAAGGAACCGCACCAGGTCATCGGACAGGTACGGGCGTGATGATTGGAACCCCGCTGTACATGTCGCCAGAGCAGTGTCGCGGGGCAAAAGACATTGACGCCAAGTCAGATGTCTATTCACTCGGCGTGATGCTGTTTGTGATGCTGGCGGGGCAGCCTCCGTTTGGGATGGACGGAGACAGTGATGGTGTTGGCGTCATTACTGCCAAGCACATCTACGAGCCTCCGCCTCCGCTCAGGAATGTTGCCAAAGCGGTCCCAACTGACTTGGCAAAGCTGATCGACAGGATGCTGCTGAAGGACAAGACCCAGCGTCCGACCATGGTCGAGGTCGCTGAACAGCTGCGCGGGAAAAGGCTAAGCAGCGAAGCGATCACCTTCCCTCCGCACGA
Source organism: uncultured Myxococcales bacterium (assembly GCA_937859535.1). GTDB lineage: Bacteria > Myxococcota_A > Polyangia > Palsa-1104 > JAEUJZ01 > JAEUKA01. The sequence goes on along the minus strand of CALLYL010000635.1, from coordinate 4,007 downwards.
TAGCCAGACTGTCCGACTTCCGAAAAAGTACTTCTTGATCGTGATGGGACTGGTTGGGGTCGGACTGATTGGAATGTTGGGATTGCTCGGCCGGCAGAAGTTACAGCAGAGCTATCGGCCCCCAGACAACTCACCAGTGGAAATGCCAACCGTTCGGCCCCCCCCTCTCGCCTCTGTTTCGGCACCAGCTCTGTTCGTACCCTCTCCTTCGACCGAAGCTAGACCGCCGGACGCAGCCACTTCCGCAAGCGGTACAACTCCGGTGATAACTCCGACTGTCGCTGACCGTCCCAAGAAGGGGCCGCCAAAAGCGACCAAGCCGCCACTTCAGCAGACGCATCCACCGGAGAGAAAAATTGGTTACAAACCGCCCAAATAGTCCGTGGCTGCTCACGCTTGTCTGCTGTTTGATGCTGGCCGGACGAAGCGGCCACGCAGAATCCTCAGCCCCTCAAGTTCTCTCGCCAAGCAAACCAGCCGTGCCATTTAGTTCGTGCGAGCGCGACTCACGGTGTAAGAAGCACTACCAATATGGATTCAGTCTCTCGGAAGCGGAACAGTACGAGGCAGCACTCGTCTCTTATCAATCGGCCTACGCTCGTGTACCAGCGCCGCTGCTCCTCCTCAGCATTGGACGGATGCAGCACAAGTGTCGTCGACCCGAACAGGCGGTCGAAACCTACAAGAAGCTGCTGAGCAATCCACTGCCGCCGAGTGACCGCGTATTCGAAGAGTCCGCGCAGAGGTACCTTCGGGAGGCAGAAGTCGAAATCCAAGGCCAGCATCCGCCAACGCCCCCCCCGCCAACAGTCGATGGCACACAGCCAAGCAAGTCACCCAGCGGTGAAACGACTACTCCGCTCTACAAAAAGTGGTGGTTGTGGACAGCTGTTGGCGCTGCCGCAGCAGGGATCATCATTGGTGCCTCCGTAGGGGCTTACGCCACGAGACCGCTTCCAGTCGATGCAATGCACATCCAACCGTTCAACTAGCGTAGCAGAGGGGTCAATCATGCGGCTCACGTCAGTCAGGCTTCGCGGCATTGCGTCTATGCTACGAGGGGTGTTCGCCCTCGTCTGTCTTTGGAACTTAGCCACCTGTTCCAAGAGCAGCTCGGTGGTGATCTCCATCAGCGGCGTGTCGGACGACGTACAGAGCCTTCGGGTGCGGGCGTTCACCAGTACGCAAGCAGGCCACCCGCAGATCCTGGAGCGAAACACGACGAAGCTCGTCATTGATCTTCCAGACAACGCCGAAGGTCCGATGACGGTCGTTGTTACGGGTCGAGATAAGGACACATGCAACCTCTCCCGGGCAGAGCAAGTGGTCGACTTGTCCACCAGCCGTCTTTCCTATCCGGTCCTAGACATATCCCTTGCGCCGCTGACAGGAAACCGAACCTGTACGCTGGGAATCTATCTCGACGGCCCAGGCGGCAGCGTGAAAGTAGAGGAAAACGGCAAGGTTTGCTCCGAGCAGAGTCCGCGCGATTGTGATATCGATTTTGTCCAGGGAGGGGCAGCCTCTTTGGTCGGAAAAGCCACGACTGGACGGTACATGACTTTCACCGGTGGCTGTCTCAAAGTTCAAACCTGTACCACGACTGTGGACAGGGGTCAGGAAGTCAATACGGCGACCTCGGCATTTGTCAACACCGGCGCTGGCTGGATTTGGCAAAACCCGCTTCCACAAGGCGCGGATCTTAAAGCGCTCTGGGGCAGCAAATCTGATGACATCTGGGCGGGTGGTGATGGCGGTATTCTATTGCACTGGGATGGAAGGACATGGACATCATTTAGAACCACCGAACAGTCCGACATAAACGCAATATGGGGAAATGGCACTGGTGCGGTATGGGCCATCGATAACTCAGGAAACATCCATAGAACAAATGGTAATTGTGTATCTGGTGCCCCTTGCTGGTCCAGAGTTCACACAACCAATGGGGTGTCATTGCTCGGAATAGCTGGGACGAGCGCAACTGATGTATGGGTTGTGGGCAGTGCTGGAAATATAGTCCACTGGGACGGCCAACAATGGTCTTCAATATCAGCTGCTGCATCGCTGGCATCATGCGCCAACGCAACCACTGATTTTCTTTCAATATTGGCAAATGGAGATGAGGCACTTGTCGGAGGAAATTCTGGTAGGCTCCTGAAAATCAAGAGTGGCCTCCCATCTGCATGTGTCAGTGCGGGTTTCACAGAGAATATTGTTTCCATCTGGGGAACAAACACTACAAACTTCTGGTTGCTCGGGAACAAGGGTACTATTCAAGCGTGCGTAGATGGCGGTACATGTTCTCAATCACGCCCCGCCAGTTCCATAATCAATACGTCGGAGTCATGGTACAAGATTCTTGGCCAGGGTGGTAGTTCAATTTATGCTATTGGCCAAACAAGCTCCGTCCCACCAGCTGAATTTACAACAGCACCCCTGATGATACATTGGGATGGGGTTCGTTGGGCTCAAATCAATCAAATTCCAAATCTACCCCTGCGTGCATTATATGATGTCTCAGCCAGCAAGTTATGGGCAGTGGGAAGTGCCGGCGTGATATCGTTTTTAGACGGAAGTAGCTGGCGTGAATTTAGTTATGGCACCGTAAGCAAGCTGACTGCTGATAGCACAAACTTGAAATCTGGACAATATGGCATTTGGGGGGCTGCAACAAATGACATTTGGTCGGTAGGATCATTTGGATTGATCATGCATTGGGATGGTTTGCTCTGGCAGGAGCAGACTGGATACAGAACACCAAAAATTAAGCTACTATCTTTATCTGGCAGTGGCGCTAATGACATTTGGGCAGTTGGAGATAATGATTGGCCAGAAACGAATCTGTCAGCTATTCTTCATTGGAACGGAATGACATGGGAAAACACAGCAGCAAAACAAACTCCGCCAATTAGTGGCAACTACTTCAGATCCGTATATGTAAATAACAGAGACAATGTCTGGGCTGTCGGCGTTACTGGTGGCGGTGCTGCATTTTCTGCGAACTGGAATGGGTCTAAATGGAAACTTTCGCAAGACTATGTCGACAGCCAGGGGCATCTAGACGTTATTGCAGACAATAACGGTGCATGGATCGTCACAAGTCACAGAACTGAAAATGTAATTCTCTTTCAGAATTCGATAGATAGCACAAATCTTGGAAAAATTACTATCCCGACAACTTCAAAGTTATTCTCAATATCTGGCTTTAGTATTGGTGGTTATATTTCGGTCGGTGGGGCTGGTTTAATATGTAAAATTTCTAATGGCATCTGCGATTTGTCAGAGTCTAAATCAAATGACCCATCTCCACCGTGGTTTAATCGTATAAGAACAAATGGGCTGTCTGATTTTGTCGCTATTTCCTCAAACCCGAGCACCGTATTTCGAAGATCCAATGGAAATTGGAGCAGACTCTCCATTGGTATCAAGACACCTGTTTATGATATTTGGGCGGCTACACCTGATGATCTCTGGGTCGTCGGGGCAGGCGGGGCGATCCTTCGTTACCAACCGAAGTAACCAGGAGGGACACGCATGGGATGGCAACTGCCCTGGAACGAGCGTCTCTGTGTGAGGTGTCAGAAGGACCTGCAGCCGAACTGGGAGGAGTGTCCGTACTGCGGTGCGCAGCAGGGAGCGGCGCACGGGACGCAGGGCGCCTCATTGCCAAAGCCGACTTCTGATGGCAGCGCTGGCTCAAGCGGACTGCCTTGGTTGTATCCGAAGACGGAGCCGCTGCCACCGCACCTGCAGGATGCACCGATTCAAGCAGTGTCGGACGGGAACATCGGATGGCTCGTGCCGCTCGATGGGCCCAATACCGGCAAGCTATTTGAGGTCGGCCAGCGTGCCTTGCTGGGAGCTGCAGAGGACTGCACTCATCGACTTGATGATCCTGCGATTGTCGCCGCTGGTCGAAAAGTGTCGGTTTTCGCTGTTTAGTGAAGGCGGCGGCGTTGATGGTGCTGATGTGAAAATGCTGCGTCAGCGGCCCGAACGCCGGTCCG
>CALLYL010000634.1 GCA_937859535.1 uncultured Myxococcales bacterium | reverse complement strand
GCTTGGGGCTGTTCTACTTTTTGGCGGCATGGATTGAGCCGCTGTACGAACGGGTGGTGCGGATCTCTCCTGCCGAGCAGCGGGCGCTGCAGCGGATGATTGCTCCGCCTTCTGGGCTGCGGCCGTTGTGGCTTGATCTATTGACCTTTGCGTTGATCCCAGCGGTCTGTGAGGAGGTGCTGTTCCGGGGAGCTATTCTGGGGGCTCTGATTCCATCGCTCGGCGAGCAACCGGCAAGGGCGTGGCGTCATCTGCTACCGATGGTGCTGCTGAGTGGCTTGTTGTTCGGAATGATCCATTTGTCGTGGGGGCGGATGGTTCCGACGATGCTACTGGGGACGTCGTTCGCGGTGGCGATCCTGCGAGGTGGCTCATTGTGGACAGCGATGGCCATGCATGCGGTCAACAACGCGCTGGTGGTGGTGATGGTGAGGCACGGTCATCTGTCTTTTTTGACGATCGGTGGGTCGATCAAGCTCGGACTGTTGCCGTTGGCGCTTGTCGTGACAGTAGCAGGCTGGGTTTTGCTGGGGAGTCATTGCCCTGCACACGAAAGCGAGCGCGATGCTTGACACTGGCGGTCGCTGCCGATTTGCTTGTGAGTAGTGGTCGATTTGTTTCTGCGACGATGCACGATGGGTAGCTGCGCGGTGCTGTGCCTCCTGGGGCTCAGTGCGGTACCTCGGCATGTCGTTGCCCAAAAGCCGATTGTTTCGACGACGACATCGCTTTGGGTGGCACCGGTGACGGCTCCGCTGTCGCTGCCGGGAATTGGCAAGGAGCTGCAGCGGGCGATGTTGGTGGCGCTCAAGGAGGCGAACATCTCGGCACAGCCCGGTAAGGCGGACAGTGAGGGATCGCTCGGGGCCAAGCTGGAGGAGGTCGGCTCGGGTCGGCTGCGGCTCTCGCTCAGCTACCGTGGGGCCAGTTGGCACGCGGTCGGTGATCTCGAGCACCTAGACGACTTGGTCTACGCCTTGGTTGCGGAGCTGCGGCCCAAGCTGCTCTCCGTGGCAGAACCCCAGACCCCAGCGGCAGGGACTGGCCCGACCGGGAGCGTCAGTGCGACCCACTCGCCAAATGCCTCGAAGCTGGCCGCGCTATCTGGCGTTGGCGGATCTTCGCTGACCTCGACCACGAATGTCTCGGTGTCCGGTGCGCTGCGCGTTTCAGCCTCAACCGGTGCGGGCTCACGGCGTGGCGATCTCGCGCTTTTGGTTCCCGAATCGCCGAAGCGTGAGCACGGACTGGTCAAGCGAGAGCCGCCCAGCCCCGCAGGAACCGCTGCGCTTCCACCTCCGCCATCGCTGCCACCACCACCTGCTGTGGGGGTGACCACGCCGAACCCGACGAAGGACGCCGAACAGAAGCCGCGTCAAAGGCCACGCGTTGCCATCGGACTGATGGGAGAACCTGCCACTGCGCTACCCCCCGGTTACTTCGGGTTGGGGATCGTGGGCCAGCAAGCGATGATGTCGTTTCTCCAGCAGCGTCTTGCTGTCCCCGTGGTGGCGACTCGGCTGTACAGCCTGGTGGGTGGTTTTGAGGCACTGGAGCAGTCGCTACGGGTGAGCGCTCACCATACGCTGATGGCTCGACTCGATGCCTTGGCGGTCACCGGTGGGGTCTTGAGCGGGCGAATCCACCTGGTTTTGCTACAGGACGGAAAGTTACTTTATGATCGTAGCGTGGCGTTGCCACCGATGGTCACGAGCGCTACGGATACGCCGAGTGTCCTGTTTGGTCGGGCGATGACCGCTGCACTGGAGACGCTTTCCGGTGAGCTTTCGAGCCGCCTGCCACCGCAATAGCGCGAACGAGCAGATTCGTACGCACCTGCGCTCACCCGGGGCCGTCCTCCGTCCGGGCAGGAGGCACACTACGCGGACGATTGACGCTAACTAGGCTTTTGTCATACGATAACCTTCGCAAAAAGGTGTCCTCATTGAGAGCCTTAGTGGATCACCAGTAGGACGCTGAGGAGCGCGCGTGGCACTACCGCAGCCTTTTGGAAAATACCTGCTCCTCGAGCGAATCTCTGTCGGCGGCATGGCCGAGGTCTTCAAAGCGAAGACCTTCGGTGTCGAGGGATTCGAGAAGATCATCGCCATCAAGAAGATCCTTCCGGCGATGGCGGAAGATGCTGACTTCATCCAGATGTTCATTGACGAGGCCAAGATCGCTGGCCAACTCAATCATGCGAACATCTGTCAGATCTTCGAGCTGGGTAAGATCGACGACAGTCACTTCATCGCGATGGAGTACATCTGGGGCAAAGATCTGCTCCAGATTCAGAACCGCTTCCGTCGCTTGAAGAAGCACATGCCGGTGCAGATGGCGGCGTTTGTCATGGGCAAGGTCTGTGAAGGCCTCGACTATGCACACCGCAAAAAGGACGCGACCGGCAAGCCGCTCAACATCATCCACCGTGACGTGTCGCCTCAAAACGTGATCACCAGCTACGACGGCGAGGTCAAGGTCATCGACTTTGGTATCGCCAAGGCGGCGTCGCGCTCGTCGAAGACGCAGGCGGGTGTGCTCAAGGGCAAGTTTGGGTACATGAGCCCGGAGCAGGTTGGTGGCAAGCCGCTCGATCAGCGTACCGATATCTTTGCCGTTGGAACCATCCTCTACGAACTGCTCACCAGCGAGCGGCTGTTCATGGGGGAGAGTGACTTTGCGACGCTCGAGAAGATTCGTAGCGCCACGGTGCCGCCGCCTTCCACGATCAACAAAGAGATTCCGCCCGAGCTCGACCGGATCATCATGAAGTCGCTGGCGAGGGACACCGCTGATCGCTACCACTGGGGTAGCGAGATGCATGACGACCTCGCTGACTTCGCGGCGCAGTTTGAGCCGGTCTATAACGCCAAAGCGCTCGCCACCTGGATGCGCGACGCCTTCTCTCCAGAAATGAAGAAGGAGTCGGCGGTTCTCGAAAGTCAGCGCAAGATCGGCAAAGAGGCGATGACCCAGGGCGGTCAGTCGAAGGGGGGCGCTCCTCCATCGGCCCGGCTGCGGTCACCGACGCTGGCACCGACCTCTTCGGCCCCCCGGGCTGCGCCGAGTGAGTCTCCCGAGCCCACGTCGGCACTATCCGAACATGAGATCGAACCGATCGCGGAAGGCGAGGGTCATGGCGAGGGCGATCTGCTGAACCAGGCGACCGCGATCGTCATGCCCGACCAGATGCCGGGGGCGGAAGGCGATCTGCCGAATCAGTCAACGGCGATCTTCGATAGCGCCAAGCATGGCGGTGAAGAAGAAGGGGACATCAAAGCGCAGTCGACTGCGATCTTTAACCCCAACGAGCATCCTGGTGGGCCGCAGGCTGCACAGCAGTCACAGCAGCAGCCGCAGCAGCAAATGCAGCAGCAAATGCAGCAGCCGATGATGGATCCGTATGGCGGCATGAATCAGGGCTATCCAGCCAACCAGAGCATGGTCGGTCCGATGGGAGCCTTTCCATCGGCGTATGGCTCAGCGGTGATGCCTGCGATGGCGATGCCGTTTGGCACCGGATCGATGTCGGCACTCCAGCCCGGCGCGATGGTGATGCTCCCGAACGGGACCGTCATTCCTGCGGCAGCGGTTCAGCAGCAAGCGCCTCCGCCACCACCACCGCAAGTCGCAGAGCCCAAGGGCAGCTCGCTGGTCAAGGATATCTTGGTCGGTATCATCGTCGCGATTGCCGTCGTCGGCTTGGTCCTTGGTGCTAAGTTCGCGATGCAGCCTGGCAAGGGGACGGTGGTGGTGACGGTGTTCCCATCGCGTCAAGCTACTGTCTACGTCGATGGTCGCGAGGCGGGTCGGATCGAGCAGGGCGGGGCGCTCCTTCTGCGAGACATTCAGCGTGGTCAACACCAGTTGCTGGTGCGTGCCGAAGAGGGTGAAACCCAGCAACTGATTGATGTGATCGCGGGTGACACGGTGCAGGTGCCGATCCAGCTCGGTGCGGGCAGCGCCAGCGCGCAGAACGGTGGCCAGGGCAATGGTGTCATTCGTTTGCGGGTTCCACCGGGCGTGTTCATTTCGGTCAACGGCATCCTCGTCAAAGAGAGCGACATCCTGAAGGGTTACCTGGTTCCCTCGGGCCAGGTGCAAAATGTGTCGGTGAAGAAGGCCGGCAAGCAGCCGGTGAACTTCCAGGTCACGCTCTCGGCAGGTCAGGAATACGATCGAGCGATCGAGATGCAAGAAGGCCGGGGCAAGCTCATCGTGACCACCAAACCCGCCGGGGCCGAGGTGCTGGTAAACGGGCGCTCCTATGGCAAGTCGCCGGTCACGGTCGAGGATCTCGATCCGACCAAGACCGCCAAGGTGGTGCTCAAGAAGCGCGGGCATGGCGCGGTCACCAAGCTGGTGTCGTTTGGTGACTCGTTCGAGCAGAACCTCGATATCGACCTGGGTGGCGGCAGTAGCAGTGGCAGTGGCAGTGGCAGTAAGGACGATGACAAGGGCGCGTCCGCCAGCAGTGGTGCCTCGTCTGGCTCAGGGAGTGGCAGCACGACCACTGCGACCCCAGCCGCAGCGGCGTCATCGAGCAGCGACAAAGAGGGATATCTCATCGCCAACAGTCAGCCGTATGCCAGGGTCTTCGTCGACAACAAGGACACCGGCAAGACCACGCCGATTGCGCCCCGCGATCGCATTCCCCTCAAGGCTGGCAAGCACAGCGTCACCTTCGTCACCAACAGCAAGCGTCTGAGCTTCGATGTGGTGATTCGAGCGGGTGAGGAATACAAGCTGGTCCGCAACCTCAACGAGGACTAGACCCACCAGCCCCGTGCGCGTGGCGTCAGGGCTAGCGTGCGCTCGCCAAGATGAACAGGCCGAGCAGCAGCAGCGTGCTGGTCATCAGGATCGCCAGTTCAATGAAGCCGACACTGAGCCGAAAGCCGGGGAGCTTTTCGCGTAGATGCATCTCGAAGGCGGCAATCAAACCGAGCGGTAGCAGCCACGAAAAGTCAAACGCCAGCGACAGAAACAGCACGCACAAGAGCACACCCAGCAGCATCGCCAGCAGCGTCTTGGCAAGATGTTGTAGCTCGGCCAGTTGGAGCTGCGCATCGTCATCTAGACCTGACTGCGGCCAGCGAATCACCTGAAAGAGCAGCTTGACCGACACGTAGATGCCGGTCAGGTACAGCGTGCCACCGAGGACTCCTGTCTCGACGAGGGCTTGCAGGAAACTGTTGTGAGCGTTGAGGAAGCTGATGTGCTCGTAGTTGGCATAGCCGACTCCGAAGAACGGATAATCGAGGAAGGCGCGGAAGCCGTTTAGGTACGTCATAATCCGCGTCACCGTCGAGTAAGCAGCTTCGGCGTCGTTTCTGGTCGAAATCAGCATCACCGGTGAGGCCAGAACCCCAGCGAGTCCCGCTCCGAGGATGCCGACTCGGAAATAAAAGAAGCAGAGGAGTACCGCGCCCATGGCCACCTGCGCGGCTCGGGATGCGGCGAGCACCACCGCGAACGCGAACAGCGGTAGTCCGAGTAGCCACAGCCACTTGCGAATCGGGCGCTGGGGCCAGGTGGCCAGCCCCAATAAGAGCGCTGCGGCCATCACGAGCGCAAGCGCCAGCGAGTTTGGATCGATCAAATTGCCGGTGTAGTGGATTCGATCGACGACCGTCGCCAACCCCAGTGGTCCGGTGCGTTCGCAGGCCCAGCCGTAGTCGCGCAGGTGCTGCTCATGATTGGGAACGGTGTAGCACTCTGCCGTCGACTGGCAGGGCCGCTTGTCACTGGTCTGTTCGTAGTTTAGCTGCCATGCGAAGCGGAAGTAGTGACACTGCTTGGGTCCAAAGCGCTGCGGAATCGAGACCGCCGCGATGAACAGCATCGCCACCACAATGGTGACCAGGAGCGCACGGATCCGCTGCGTATTGGTCGACAGGAAGCCGAGCACCGACGCAAACGCGAGGTCTTTGGCGTAGTCACCGGTCAGGAAGTTCCACAGCTCATCGGTGCCATCGGACACCACCCGCGACAGCATGGCCCAGAAGAACAGCAGCCACTGGAAGGCAAGAATGCTCGACCAGCGAAGGCTAACCTGCCTGCGGAACATCGCCAATGGCACGGCCACCGCCAGCACTGTGAGCAAAATGCCTTGCGGTCGCAGCGCTAACACATCGTCGCTGAGCAGGTCAAAGCGCAGCAATCGATGGGCAACGATTAGAGCGATGATTGCAAAGGCAGCCACAGCCGCCTGAGGGTGTACGTCGACGGGTCAATCTGTCAAGGGGGGCGAACGTGCCTCAGGACTTGGCCCGCCAAACGACGGGACCGCCGCTTGAACTGGGTCAGCGAGAACGCAGCCCGCCCAAGGAGATCGCGGTTTCCGACAAACACGTTCAGGCTGGCTTGTGGCTTGGCACCGAGGTGGCTCTTATATGGTTCATTTCCGCGTAGCAGATCGAGCGACGAAAATCCGAGCCGTAGGGCTCGTCGGAGCAGTATTAGCAGCAGAATTCTGCCAGGCTCATCATCCAGATGGTCGGGATCGAGCCCGCTTTGATAGCAGTACAAGGCACCTTGATCGGCCAGGCAGTAGTAGGCGGCGATGGGAGTATTCCCTTTCTGTAGCCACGCCACCCAAAGCTTACCGGCGTCGAGGAGGGACTGGGTCGCATCTTGGTGAAAGGACAGGAAGCGACGACGTGCGAACATCCCAACTTGACCGTGAAGAGCTCGGCGTCGCTGGTGAAGCTCTACAAGGATCGCGAAGCCACGGTCGAGCGAAGCCTGGTCCGAGGCAAGATGGAATGTGAAGCCTTCCTCAAGTCCGTGGCGTTCGGCTTTGCGCAGCCGGTGGCGATGGTTGCGCGCTACTTGCTTGAGGTAGCTCTCAAAACGGTGCTTCGCGTACGCTTCGCTGCCCCAGGGGTGTTGGGTATCTTCGTCGAAGGAGATCCGCCAGCATGCCGCACCACTGTGGGTATCGATTGGATGACCGCGTCGGGTAAGCTCCTGAATGAGTGCATGCAGCGTTGCATCATGGGGATCCTGCGCATCGAGGAGCAATAGCTCCCATCCTTGCGTCGTGCCTTGGCCGCGTGGATTCCGGCCTCGACCCGACAGTGAATCGGCAAACTCGCCAGCAATTTGCAGATCATGTCCGCGCTTCGATAGCAGCCCCAGGTATTCCGAACAGACCTCGCCACTCGCCAGTGGCCTGAGCACTCTGCCCAGCGCGGTCAATCGACGGTAACAGGGCAGAAGTCCGAGCAGTTCCTCCCCGTCAAAACACGCCAGGATGTGAAGTTGCCGATCTTGCAAACGGCCGTAGTGTCGCCACCAGGCGACCTGCCAGTCCCAACTGCGGAAAGGCTGCCCCGCTGCGAGTCGGTTCCAGGCTGGCCGCAACTCCGACAGTTGATGCTCACTGGTGATGATTTGCACGGTCATCGAGTGGCTGAGTCTAGCGGTAGATCTCGCGTGTACTGCCCATAGAAAAGGGAGAGGATTGCGTTGTAGAATCAATCCTTATGCGAAACGTAAGCTACATTCCCATTGTGATCCCTGTGGTCAACACCGTGGGTCGCTCGATTGCCAGGGCACTGGTCGTTTTGCCGGTGCTGTCGGCACTCGCCTGTGGTCCGGGCAACCTTCGACCATCGGAGCTGACGCCCAAGGAACAGCAAGTGCAACTGTTCGAAAAGGACGAGGCACCCGACTGCACGCTGTTCGAGGACTACGGGCCGATTACGGTGGAGTCCGGTTCTTCGCTGACACCTGGAACATTTGATTCGAGCAAGGCGAAGCTGCGACGCACTGCTGCTGAGATGGGGGCGACCTCGGTGCGGATTACGAGCCACACCACTGCCGGCAAGATCGATCGCGCCACTGGTGTTGCGATCAAGTGCCTGAAGCGCCCAGGGTAACAGCCGATCGCCACCCCTTGCGCGTTGGCACTCGGTCGCTCGTTGTCCTAAAACGCTCCACCAGGGCCTCGTCCTCCGTCGTCACTGCGTGGCGGCTGAATGGGTGGGGCGATGGTGCGGGCACGATTCCAGTGCGAACCGAAGATCGATTCCATACCGGCCTCGGCAGCAGACCGTACCCCGGGATGTGGATGATTCGTGAACATGCGAAATAGTTGAATGACGTGCGGGCTCTTGGTGCCGGCCAAGCGCCTGAGAAGCTGGCTGCGCTGGTTGTTACTGGTCGTGTTTTTGGCGACGCCAATCATTTCGTCTAGCTTGGCGTCATCGCTCAACGGCAACGGTGGACCATCGGCGAGCTCTTCTCCGGGGGGAATGGCTGTTGGCGTGGCATCGCTGACGACGGCTGGCAGCGGTGATGGCTCAGGATTGGGCTGCATGGTGGGCGGCAAGTCAGTGGCTGGTGATGCCGGTGCGGTGGCTGGTGCTGAGTTAGATGTCGAGGGTGCAGGTTCTGCTGCGTTGCGCTCCCCGCGAGACATGCCGCTACCCGCTGGAGGTAGCCCCGCTTTGGCGAGAGCCGCAGCCAGTCGAGGATTCACTGGGCGGGGCGACGCTTGAGCGGTAGGTGTCTCTGTCCGTGGGGCTGCCTCGACTTTTGGTGGGGCACTGGCTGGCGCGGGCTTGGTGTGCGCGAGTGGGATTGCAGGTGCCGAGGCCGCTGCGGTGGCGGTCGTCTTCACCACCGACGCAGCAGAATCGACGGACTGGAGTTCCTTCGGAATCGGCTTGCCCATCGCACGGGCGGCGTCGACGGCGGCTTGCCGACGAGCTTCTTCTCGACTGCGATCGATATCTGGATGATCGCTTTCCTCGGTCGCTGTGGAACTTGCCGAGTTGGCCGGATTCGTCGATGCCGTGCGCAGCGAGTGAGTCATCAATTGCAGCGGATTGCCGTAGGTGGCTCCAGCAAAGTGACGAGGTTGCGCAATCGCTCCGCTGCTGCACAAGATGACGGGGGCTGTCTGGCCGCTTGGTTTGGGCTGGGTCAGGGCTCGCCAGGCCCCTCCCAAATGCTCGACGTCTTGCACGACCAGTGCGGCCCCTCGAAGGTCCGTGTCCCGGCGGAGTCGACGAAGCGCGGAGACCAGTTCGGGCTGAGGCCAGCCCGCCAGCGCTGCACCATCCAGATAGAACACGGGTCGCGAAAGTCGGAGGCGCACTGCTTGAGTGAGCAGTGAGGTTGTTTCTCCACTGCATCCGGACAAGAGCAGCAGCAGCGGGCGCGTGCTCACGAGTCGCTCTTTTACCAAATCCAAGACGAGCTGGGCTGGGCGGTCTGCCACGAAGGCCGCTGCCCAGGCCGCGTCTGGCTCTGGGGTCGGGAGTACGGACAATCCTGGCAGGTAGGTCGGCAATGTCTCTCGATCGTACTGGGCCACCAGCAGACCACGACCGAGCACAACCCGCTCTTCTGGGTGGGGATAGCCAAGCTCGGCCGAAGATTCAACCTCCACGAGAGCTGTGCCTCGCAGCAGACCTTGTGGGGCGAGTATCGAGCCGAGTTGCTCAACTGGCATCCCAAGCTGTGACGCGAGCTGGGATAGAGTAACGGCCCCGTTGCTGGTGAAAAGGTGGAGGAGCGCCTTTTGCTCAAGGTCACTCGGCTTGAAGAGTCCAAACAGCCAGGTGTGGTCCGGTTTGGCAAGAGCTTGGGGTACGGATGCTTGACTGTGAGCATCCGCGAGCGGCGCTGCAACGACTTCTGATTGTCGTGGTCGTGAATGTGACTTCGTTGTGGCGTCCGCGCTGATGGACCGCCTGGCGGGTTTGCGCTCTACTTTCGCGGCACGGCTTGAACTGGCTTTGGCGGAGGGGGCAGAGCTAGAGGAATCGCTCTTCTTGGTGGGCATAACCTCTCGAATATATCACGTTGCGTGCTACATTCGGGGGCGGCGGACAGGCTGCGGTTACAGCAGATCCTCGACGCGGTTGCGCAGGGTATCTCGCAGCATGCGATGTGCGCGCAGTCGGCGAGTCCGGACCCCGCCCACGGTAAGGCCAAGTGACTCTGCAACTTCTTGCACTGGCTTTTCGTCGAGATCGCACTGCATCACGACCAGTCGATAGCGCTCTGGAAGCTGCCGGATCGCCCAGCGCAGTAGATCCGCTTGCTGTCCGTCTTCGAGTTTCCACTGCGCCGGCTCTGGGCTGCCACATCCGTGCAACCAGCTAGAGTCCTTCGGGAGGTTGGCCACTGCGCGAGTGGTCCGGTCGCTTGCCCGTCGCTCACGCCGCATCGTCATCAGCACCGCGTTGGCCCCGACGCGATACATCCAAGTGCCGAGCTGCGAGTCACCTCGGAAGTAATCCAGGTGCGACAGTGCGGCCACCAGCGCATCTTGAGCGGCATCCTCTGCCGTCGATTCATCTCGGAGCATCCGTCGAGCTTGCCGCACCAGTGCGGGGCGGCTTGCGGCAACGGCGGTGGCGAGATTCTTTGGATCCTGGGTCTGTTGCGTCGTCATGGCAACTCTCCGATGGCGTGAGTGGCTTCGCGGATGAAGCACTTCGTTATGAACAAACCTTATACACAGCATAACAAATACTGTCAACCTGCGCAGTTCAGTTTTTAGAAGCGGACTAAATTTCTGTTAGAAAGTTGTTGAACCAGGGCCAAAATTGTTGAAGTTTGAACAAACCATTGACATGCAGCGATCTGTGACCCAGGCTGAGTGGTGTGAGCAAGTACCGCATCCAGACTGTCGCTCAGCAAACCGGGCTCTCTTCGGCTCTGATCCGTGCGTGGGAAGCTCGCTACCGTCTCGTGCAGCCTGAGCGAACACCGGCAGGTTACCGACTGTACTCCGACGATGACGTGGCGGTCCTGCTGGGGGCGCAGAGCCTGGTACGCCAGGGAATGGCTCCGATGCAGATCGCCCAACTCCCCAAGGAACAGATCATACGTGCTCAGCGTCTACAGTTGGTGCCGGCAACTGCTGACGTGCTGACCAGTGATGTAGAGGGCACGGTCAGGAAGTCTTTAACTAAAGATTCCACAAACGTTCAACATCCGTTCAGCTTCGCGGAGCGAATCGATCGATTGCTTGCTGCGTTTGCTTCATTCGATCACCGTACCGTCGATGACCTGCTGTCGGGACCGTTGCAAACGCTTCCGACGGAACAGGTCTGCCGGAACCTGCTTTTGCCATTGCTAGTGGAAGTCGGTGATCGTTGGCACCGCGGAGAGCTGTCGGTAGCGGCCGAGCACTTCGGGACCACGTTGGTGCGCAACAAACTGATGTCGCTTCTCGGTGAGCTCAGACAGAGGGATCGACGATTTCGGGTGTTGTGCGCCTGTCCACCGGGCGATCTCCACGAGATGGGACTATTGCTGTTTACGCTGGAGGCGACGATCCAGGGCTGGGATACGGTGTATCTGGGGGCGAATGTGCCGACGAGCGATTTGGTTCAGACGGCAAGAAAGCTCCGTCCGACGTTGGTCGGCCTGTCGTTCGTGATGCGACAGGAGCCTTGCGAACTGCGGCGTTTGCTCACCGAAGTGACGGTAGGTCTCGACGGCTGTTCACAGCTACTAGTGGGTGGTAGTGGGCTGCGCGGTCAGACCGACATTGTTCGGAGCACGGGCTGCCTGATGATGCCGGAGAGCGGACGGTTGGTCGACCTGTACCCAATGATGGCCACTCTTGGAGCACCAGCCAAAACTCCCTCCCGAGGAAAGGGCTCTGAAAGTTCCAGGTCTCCAAAAAAGTTCTTGCCTTAGATCGCTCAAACTTGATAGAAGGTCGGAACCTTTTGGGACGGAATCGTCTCGGGGCTGTAGCTCAGTTGGTAGAGCGCTAGAATCGCACTCTAGAGGCCAGGGGTTCGACTCCCCTCAGCTCCACATCGAAATGCCCGTGCTTCTCCTCGGAAGTACGGGCTTTTTTGTTTTGGCGGCAAGGTAGGTTTTGGGGCGACCTCTAGAGCTGGGCAACGATTGGGCAACGATTCATGGCCCGCCGTTCTTAGCGTTGCCCGCCTTTGAGCACCGTCAGGATGCGCCTTGAGTTGGCTCGCTGGGCGGTGCCTGGGGCAACGTAACTGCGGAGGGTCACGGTGGGGGACTCGTGGCCAAGGCTGCTGGCGACTGCGTGTGCGGTGGTTCCTGCTTCGATGGCGAGCGTGCTGTGGAGGCCGCGCATGGAGTGGGCGCAAACGGTCGGCACCTTGGCCAGCTCGCAGATCCGCTTGACCTGCTTGCGTGGCCAGTCGCGCCAGTGATGTCCGAACAGCAGCGCGTTAGGGAGCTTGGCTTCCGAGAGGCCGCGCAGGTGCGGCTGCAATACTTCCGGTACTTCGAGCCGTCGTCGTCCAGCGAGCGTCTTGCTATCAGGAATCCAGAGCTGTCGCCCTCCATCGTCGAGATCGCGGACCACTCGCTCGACCACCTCGCTCGAACGCATGCCCATGAGCAGCGTCGTCATGGCGGCGATTGCACCGGCATCGCCATCATCGGCCAGCGTGTTTGCAACGGCTAACCAGCGGCGGGCCTCATCGATGCGGAGCTGAGGTTTGCCATGCTTGCGCTTGCCGATGCCTTGGATATCCGCGAGTGGATTCGTGGCGAGCCACTTTTTCGTTTGCACACACCATTTCAGGAACGTGCGCGCCGGGGCGTGATCTCGGCCAGGGTCAGTTCGTCATCGGGAAAGAAGGTGCGCAGTCGGGTGACCGTGGTCCGTACCGACGTAGGCTTGTTCTGCTTCACATCGCGGAGATACAGCTCGTAGGCCTGGACGGCCTCGGCGATGGTGCGTGGCTGGCGCTGCCTAAGCTCGCCGGTCAACGCGAGCTTGACGCGCTCCGCTTCTTCTTGAGTCGCATAGCTGACAAAACTCTCCGCGCCTCGCTCGTCGCGGACAACCAATCGCCATTTGTCGCGCTTGGGATAGGGTCCGAGGACTCGGGCGGCGCTTCTCGGTCGGGGCATGGTGTGCCTCCTGCTGGCGACGGTGCAGTGACTCCCTTGAGCGCACCACGGGCCTCTAGCTCGTCCACGATGTAGCGTGCCAGTAGCCGGAGCTGCTCGCGGGTCATGAACCCTCGATGTTACAGGGCTTTGCCGTCTCAGCTCAATGTGGGCGATGGGGCTACCTGGAGCGCTGCGCTCGTCGCACGGTCAAGGGTTAGTGGGTCTGGTGCAGGGTCTGTTCAAGGAGTGCTCGAGGGAGCTGTGCGATGGATGCCCCGAGCATTCGAGCGGCTCGTCCAAGATCACCATTGCAGGCACGCAGCGATGCCGCAACCAGCAAATCCCAGAGCGGACCCCGACGAGGAAGGATCAGCGACCGACGAAGAACCTTGCGCACTTCACGTACCGCCGAGTGGTTGCCTTTGACCCGCTCGAGCGTTTCCTCTGCGCTGCGATAGGGTCCGCTGAGTCCGGCGGTGTTGATCTGGATGCGCATGAGCTGACGGAACAGCTCGCTTCGATTCGGCGGGACAGAGGGGGCGACGGACTGCTCGGACTCCGATTCGCTAGGCCGTTTGGTCTGGCGGACAGAACGGCGGGTAAGAGATGAAGAATGAGGGACGGAATCAGGACGGATCTCTGGCATGCTCAGCCTCCGGCGGGTCGAGGTGTTGACGCACTACGGCCCGCTGCGGGGTCGACGGGGTAAGAGCCCGTCGGCCTCGGTTATGAAAAGCCCCTCTCACGAGGAGCGCGAACGGCTGTGAACGTATCCACCGTGGCGGGTGTTCTCGTTGGCCGCGATCCGCGATGGACGGAGGCTTCATAGTACGGCTCGCTTATGTTGTCAACA
The DNA here is from genome assembly GCA_937859535.1 of uncultured Myxococcales bacterium. Taxonomy (GTDB): domain Bacteria; phylum Myxococcota_A; class Polyangia; order Palsa-1104; family JAEUJZ01; genus JAEUKA01. The sequence continues at coordinate 1,213 of CALLYL010000634.1, read as the reverse complement.
TAAGCAACCATTCCGAACCATTTGTACTCGAAGTGGATGCTTCTTCGGGCGACGTGATACCTGGCTGCATGGTTCGCGGACGGAAGAATCCTCTGCACTTCGGACTCGGCAAGCGACTGCGAGCGGTACGCCGCCAGCGTGACATCGGAGGGAAGCCACTTTCCATTGCGGCGGGCCTGGCTGGAACGACCGTGCTACGGATTGAGTCCGAAGCGTCGGTCCCATCCGTCGATGTTGTGGCGAAACTGGCGATCGTGCTCCATGTGTCGCCCGGTTATTTGGCCTACGGAATCGAGCCTTCGCCGCCGTCGTCGGTCGACGAATCGACGATGACGCTAGCGGAGCGACTCCGGCAGGTACGCGAGTTGAGCGGCCTATCCCTGAATGCGCTGGCGAAAGTCTCGGGCGTGGCCCGGACAACCATTGGCTACATCGAGAGCGGCGAGACATCTCCGAGCATCGCCACGGTGGAACTGCTGGCGCGGGCGCTGGGGGTGTCTGTCTGCTGGCTGGCCTATGCGGAAGGCGTGGCGCAGGAATCCGCTGCGGTCCCTACATCTACTCCTGACTCACTCAGCGAACGCTCAGCCTAGATCCGTATCAACGACCGGGCGCAGGTGCCGGCGATACGGATGTGCAGCCCATTGGAGCCGTATCGCGGAGCTGTCATAGCCGCATCACCGGTCCCCGGCAGCCGTATCGCAGGGACTCCTTAAGGATATCGCCGGGGGCCAAATCGGTGCGGTTGGAACAGGGCTCTGTTCACTGCTCAACTATGCCTTGACCATCGACATTGACGGCTCTGGTGCGCGATACTGAATTCTGGCGGCTTGCGAAGGGGGCGATCATGTTGAGGGCGCGGCACTGCTCTTTTTGTGGGGGTGACATTCCGACCAAGGGACGCATCGATCGGAAGTACTGTCGTCCGAGTTGTCGGACCTTGGCATACAGACGAAGACGGAATGGCGGAACAGAGCTGCGAACGGAGGCCTCTTCGCTGCTCGATGCAGTTCGACAGATGGAGCAACGCTTGCATGATGCCGCGCAGGAAATGGCCAGCATTCGGCAACATCTTTTATTGGAATTGGGGTCGGAACAGAGACTCCCGGAACGGAACTCTGCACAGCGGACAGAGACGGTTGGGAGTGAATCTGCCGCACTCCAGGAAGCGGAGCGCGTGCAGCGGCAGACCGCGTTCAGACTTCGTGAGGCA
>CALLYL010000633.1 GCA_937859535.1 uncultured Myxococcales bacterium | reverse complement strand
GCGCGCTGCGAGATCAGGCTGCTCAGTGTTGGCCGAAGCACCGCGTTGCCGAAGGCCGAGATGGTCGCCGACACCGCCAGCCCAGAGATGGTGTTGGTGCCTGCGATGATGGCGAAACCGACCACCAGCGATACAAACCCCGAGACGACCAGCCCGCGTTCTCCGAATCGCTTGACCAGTCGACCGATCAATCCGCCCTGCAAGATCAGCCCCAAAAAGCCGCTGTAGGCGAACATGTAGCCGATCTCGCGGGGCGAAAACGGGTGCCCGTCGTAGGTGTAGCGACGCTCCGCATAGAGCGAGAACCCCGACGTAAACACCGCAAAACACATCGAATAAAACAGAAACTGGAGCAGCATCGCGAGCAGCACCGGGCGCTCGAAGTACGCCAGGTACGCTCGCCACTCCAGGATCGACAGACGCTTGCCCCCGGGCAACACTGCATCCGTCGGTGTCGCCCGCACGTTGACGCCTCCGGGAAGCAGCACCAGCGTACAGATGAGCGAAAGCACCGACATCCCGGCCGCGACGAAGATGGGGGCGGCCAGACCGTAGCGGACCAGTATGCCCGTTACCGCTGGGCCGATGAAGAACCCGAGCCCGAAGGCAACGCCGATGATCGCGAACGACTTGGCGCGATCCTTGGCTTCCGAGTGATCGGCGATGTAGGCCTGGGCGATCGACAGATTTCCCGCCGTGGTGCCCTGGATCACACGAGCGACGTAGATCATCCAAATCGAGGTCGCCGACGCCATCGCCAGATAGCCAAACACCGCCCCGACCTGACTAAACAGCAACACCGACTTGCGACCGATGCGATCCGACCAGCTCCCGAGGAGTGGGCTGGCGATGAGCTGACAAACCGCGAACACCGACACCAGCAGTGTCGCTTGCAGCGGCGAAGCCCCGAGTTTTTCGGCATAGATGGCTTGCAACGGCAGAACCAGCGTCAGGCCAAACACGTCGACAAGGACGATCAAAAAGATCGGGATGAGTGCGCGATTCACAAACGCTCCGCAGGATCGAGATGTGATAGCAGGAAGGAACTAGCGTACGACAATTGGGCTATGGGCGGACGACTCGCGGTTTGACTTGGCGGTAGATTGGCAACGCGTCCAGCAGTGCGCGACGGGATGGATGGCGATGGACGGGCGGTACGGTGCGAGCCTGCCGGGTTGCGGTGAGCGCGGGCACCGCAGTGGCTCGGTGTACTGGGCGGGGCGTGACTTCGCGGGTTGGTCGGCAGAGGCCGCACAGCTCTGCCGCAATCTCATGCGGGGTCCGCGAGTCGAGAAGTACCGCCTCCAGCAGCGCCGAACCCATCTCGCCACCGTGACAGACCACCTCACGTAGCACTGGCAGAAGCTCCTCGGTGGGCACTGCGGTGAGCAGGTCGTTGGTAGTCCGCACCAGGTCGTCGGCCGACTGAATGGTTTGGAGCAGCTCTGAAACCGAGCGAGCGATGAAACCTTCGGGGTCGCCCAGTACGACGTCCTGAGGTGGTGACAGCCCGAGATCCGCCAAGATCGCCAGGGCGCGGGCCTTCACCGAGTCAGGATGCTGCGGGGAGGTGAGTAGCTTGCGTAGCCGCACGGCGACTTCGGGGACGCTGGCTTGCCGCAGAAGTTGGCCTGCCCAGTGGGCTTCTTCATCGCTATCTGAGCCAAGCGATCGCAGGAGCTGCGGAAACACTGCCGGTCCCAAACTCGGAAGCATCGCAAACAGGTGTGCTCGTTCATCCCGCGTGGGAAGCCATCCAGCTCGGGCCCTACGTAGCGAAGCTGCCACCTGCTGAAGAGGGGCGAGCGCAAACGAAAGGTCAGTGGGCTCAGACTGGGCGGCGAGTGTCATGTAGGCTCCTACGCGAAACGACCGACTGAAGCACAAACTACATGACATATATGGTCATTCGTAGTCAATCGCGGCGTGGCCTACAACCAGCAGAGCGGTTCTGTGCCCTTGCGGGAGGGTCTGGACCCCCCGTGGGTCGCGTAATTTTGGGGATTGACGGGTATGCGGCTGTGCTAGTTTCCCCGACATGATGGCCGAGAGTTTCCACAAAAAGGCGCTTGCTCGCGAGCTTCGCCCCGCGCTGTCAAAGGACGAAGCGCTCGCCGAGGCCAATCGCTGTCTGTTTTGTCATGACGCTCCGTGCATGCGGGCTTGTCCGACGCATATCGACGTACCCTTGTTTATCCGTCAGATATCGACGGCAAATCCCGGTGGTGCCGCACGGACGATCCTGAACGCGAACATCTTGGGCGCAAGTTGTGCACGGGTCTGTCCGACCGAGGTTCTCTGCGAAGGTGCCTGTGTCCTCACCGACCAGCACAAGCCGATTCAGATCGGGCCGCTCCAGCGCTATTCGACCGACTACGCGATGGCGGCGGGTCAGCCCATGTTGATACCGGGTCCGCAAAAGCCGGGCTCCGTGGGCATTGTTGGGGCTGGTCCCGCAGGGCTCGCTTGCGCGGCAGAGCTGCTCAAGCTCGGATACCAATCGGTAATCTACGAAGCGGCGGAGCGTCCCGGCGGGCTCAACACCTATGGAGTGGCGCAGTACAAGCTCACCCCCGAGACCGCGCTGGCCGAGATTGAGTGGCTGGTGAAGGCAGGCGTCACCATTCGTTGTGGCGTCACCATTGGGAAAGACCTCACCCTTGGTGAGCTAGAGAGCCGTCATGACGCCGTGTTCATTGGCGTCGGTATGGGGGCGATTCCGGGCATCCAGATGGGCGGGGAGGATCTGGCTGGCGTATGGGATGGCCTCGACTTGATTGCCGCTCTCAAGCAGGGCGATCGCGAGGTCTTCGAGACACTGCGTGGGGCCCGGGTTGCGGTGATTGGTGGCGGCAATACCGCGATCGACGTGGTGACCCAAGCGAGTCGCGCCGGAGCCGGGAAGGTCTGGCTGCTGTATCGTCGGGGCCGCGAGCAGATGTCGGCCTATGCGCATGAGATTGAGCTGGCCAAAGAGGCCGGGGTTGAGCTGCTCCTGCACGCTGTGCCGCACCGTGTCCTCGGTCCTTCCAGGGGATTGTCGGCCCGGACGAGCCGGGTGGCGGGGCTAGAGTTTGGTCGCAAGCTGCCCGATGGAGGAGAGAAACTGGAGACGCTGCCTGCGGATCTGGTGGTGCGGGCCACTGGGCAAAAGGGCGCAAAACTCGCTGCTGAACTGCCCGTTCGAACGGATGGCGGCAAGATCGTCGCGGATGAGGCGGGGCGGACCTCGAATCCGCGCTACTTCGCGGGTGGCGACTGTGTCTCCGGCGGCCAAGAGGTCGTCAATGCCGTCGCGGAAGGCCAGCGAGCGGCCCACACGATCGCCGACGAAATTCTATCGAAGCTCGGAGGGGCGCGTTAGGCGCTGGAGGTTTTCACGATGGCCGATCTGTCCGTCGAGTTTTGTGGAATCAAGTCGCCGAACCCGTTCTGGCTGGCGTCGGCTCCACCAACCAATACTGGCGATCAAATTATGCGAGCCTTCGACGCAGGTTGGGGCGGCGCAGTGTGGAAGACGCTGGGGCAACCCATCGTCAACGTGTCGTCCCGCTATTCGTCCGTGGACTATGCCGGCCGACGGATGATGGGGCTAAACAACATTGAGCTCATCACCGACCGTCCGCTCGATGTGAACTTTCGGGAAATCGCGGAGGTCAAAAAGCGCTATCCCAAGCACGCATTGATCGTGTCACTGATGGTCGAGTCGAAGCGCGATGCCTGGCACGAGATCGTCCGTCGCGCCGAAGACGCAGGAGCCGATGGGCTGGAGCTAAACTTCGGCTGTCCTCACGGGATGAGCGAGCGCGGCATGGGCGCCGCCGTGGGTCAGGTTCCCGATTACACCTGTCAAATCGTGCAGTGGGTCAAAGAGGTCGCCAAGACGCCGGTGATCGTCAAGCTGACACCGAACGTGACCGATGTGACGTTTCCGGCGCGGGCGGCGGAGCAGGGTGGGGCGGATGCAATTTCGCTCATCAACACCATCAACTCGGTGACCGGAATTGATCTGGAGTCGATGACGCCTAGGCCAGCGGTGCATGGTGCCTCGGCCCATGGTGGGTACTGCGGTCCAGCGGTGAAGCCGATTGCGCTGGCGATGGTGGCCTCAGTGGCTCAGTCGGTGAAACTGCCGATCTCGGGCATCGGTGGGGTCTCAAGCTGGCAAGATGCCGCCGAGTTCATTTTGCTTGGAGCATCAACGGTGCAGGTCTGTACTGCCGTCATGCACCACGGCTTCCGCATCGTGCTCGACATGATCGACGGGTTGTCGTCGTACCTCGACCGCAAAGGGCTGCGCAGCGTGAACGACCTGGTCGGGCGAAGTGTTCCCACCTATCAGCGCTGGGAGCAGCTCGACCTGAACTACCGCGTGATCGCCGACATCAAGCAGGACAAGTGCATCGGCTGCGGCGTCTGTTATGCGGCCTGTTACGACGGCGCTCACCAGGCGATTGCGGTGAAGCCCGATCAGCGCGGGCGCTCGGCGGTCGAGATCCTGGAACATAAGTGCGTTGGCTGTAACCTCTGTAGCCTGGTCTGTCCGGTCGATGACTGCATCACCATGAAACGCATCGACACCTTCGGCGACCAGCGCTTGCCATGGACCGAGTACAGCAAGAACCCGTCTTTGTATCCGCACATTCGCTCGAATCGTCACGATCAGTAACAATGCTGCCGTCGCTGCTGACCGTGGCGCAGGGATTGGTCGCGCTGCTCTCTCTTGGCCTGTGGCTGATGCTGGTTGCGGCAAGCCTGCATGTGCTGCGGCTCGGCCTGTGGGCCTTCCGTTACCCGATGGATGATCCGGCACCGCCCGCGATGGATGATGCGGCACTGCCGAAGGTGACGGTGCAGCTACCGATGCGAAATGAGCGACTGGTGGCGGCGCGGGCGATTCGGGCGGCGTGCGCACTTTCGTGGCCGCAGGAGCGGCTGCAAATCCAGGTGCTGGATGACTCCGATGCGAGCGATGACACCGTGGCCATTGTCGATGCAGAGGTTGCTCGGCAGCGGCTGGCTGGCTTCGATATCACGGTGGTCCGGCGCATGGAGCGGCGCAGCTTCAAAGCCGGGCATCTGGACTATGCGCTCCCACTGGCAACGGGCGAGTTCGTGGCGGTGCTCGATGTCGACTTCGTACCTGCATCGGACTTTCTGCGTCGACTGGTGCCGCATCTTGTGGCGAGACCAAGCCTGGCGTTTGTCCAAGGACGCTGGTCGTTCCTAAACGAAACCGAGAGCGTGCTTCAGCGGGTTCAGGGGCTGATCCTGCATGGCCTGTTTCTCGTGGAGCAAGCGTATCTGTCGGCTCACTCGCAGCCGGTCCAGTTCAATGGCTCAGGCGGTGTTTGGCGCAAAGAGGCCCTTGTGCGTGCGGGCGGCTGGGTTGGTCCCGAGGCGGAGAACACGGCTTCGGTGACCGAGGATCTGGATCTGTCCTATCGCGTGCGACTGCTCGGCTACGAGTCGCTGCACCTACCCAGCGTCGCTGTCCCCACCGAGCTGCCCGAGAGCATGGCGGCGTTTCGCAGCCAACAGAAGCGCTGGGTACGTGGTGGGGCCCAGGTGTTGCGGAGCTTGCTCGTCAAGCTGATGACTCCGGGCCGATCGATATCAGAGCGGGTCACCATGCTGCTGCATTTGACGAGGCACGTCCGGCAGCCGTATTTGGCGCTGGCGCTGCTGTTTCTGCCGCTCGGTCCGCTCGGGCTGGTCGAGTCGTTGTTTGGGCCGCCCGGAGGCATGCTCACTGCGGTGCTGCTGCTGTGGCTGTCGCTGGCCGTCTATTACGGCGCAGCGCTGCGGCGAATCGGGAGATCGCCCTTGTCGGCGGTGCTACTCGGTCCGCTGGTGATGGTGCTGTCGATGGGCCTGTGTATGTCGTTGTCCGTCGAGCTACTGCGAGGGGTGCTGTCATCACGCACCGGGGCCGAGTTTGTACGGACTCCCAAGACTGGTGGCCAGAAACAGGTAACGGTGCAGTATCGACCGGTGTTCGACCGACTGGCTCGGATCGAAGTGTTGGTTGGGTTGGCGTATCTGCTGATCGCGGCGCTTTTGCTCCGGCGCGGTGACTTCCTGACAGCGATGGGCTTTGCGGGCTTGATTGGCTCGGGACTTTTGTGGGTGGGAGGCGGTAGTTTGCGGATCCGCTAGACGGTGCTTACGCACTCGATGCAGACGGCGTGGCAGGTACGGTCGGGAGCTCGCCGGCCGGCGCTTCGGCAAGAGCGCTGAGCGCCTTCTTGGCGCGTCGACCAAACGGAGTATTGGCATACGCGGCAGCCCGCTCGTAACGACGGCGTGCTTCGATCGGTTTGTGCTCGGCCTGGGCGACCTCTCCGAGCCAAAACCAGCGCTCAGCGGTGCGACCCGGATCGACCTGCCACTCGGGATCGAATTGGAGCGACACCGACTCTTCTTCACTGCGCAGCGCCGCCAGCAGGGCGGTCTCGGCGGCTTGATGGTTGCCACGATGCAGCTCGGCGATGCCGCGAGTGCCACTGATGCAGGCCGATAGCAGTGGATCGCGAGATACACCATCATCACCCAGCAAAAGCTCGACCGTGTCGTCGAGATGCCCAACCGCATCCACCGCGTTCCCGAGGAACACCAGCGTATACGCCCGATTGTTCAGCCATAGCGCGACCTCGAGCGGGCTGAGCTGCTGAAGCTGGACGCGATCCAGTTCCTCCAGCGCTTGACGGTGATCACCGAGGGCATTGAGCGCGCAGGCCAGGTTGATCCGCAGGAGCTGCTCATCTCGTATCGGCAAACTGCGGGCCAGTGCGACTCGGTAGTAGCGGATCAGCAATGCGGGGTCGTCACTCGGCAGGCTTGGCCCCAGCTCGTCCTCGGAATGTTCGGCGAGCAGCAGGGCAGAGCGATTGCGCTCGTGGCTGGTCAGCGCCGCGATGACGGTCACCCACACAAGCAGGAAGAAAATTCCCAGCACAGCCCTAGTTTACCCCGACAGAGCCCAAGTTCGCCCGCTCTGTGCTCTCAGCGCAGTGGAAGTGTGATCGGCCTCGACAAAAGTGAAGTGAGCACCTGCTCGAGCTGAGAAACCAGCTCGGCCTCGCCCACCTTCCAGGTCTTGCCCTCCGCATCGGGATCGAAATGCCAGGCCTTTCGTTGCGCGGCCATCCAGATCTGCCGAGCGGCCCGGTGGCGGTTGATCACGATCTTTTGCCCCGAAGAGTGCGTCAGATTGAGCACATCACCGGACATCTCGACCTCGATCTCATCGGGATCAAAGGTCGAAACCGCTCGCTCGATGCGACGGATCATCGCTTCGGCAACCTTGTCAAACTCAGCGTCCTGTCTTTCGCGCGGATTCATGAGACGGCCAACCTAGCGCTAGTTCAGCGCGGTAATACAGATGAAACGCCGGACGTGACGAACTTACTGGCGGAGCGAAATCGCGATTTTGTGCGTCTCGTGGCGTTGGAGTTCAAGTCGGAGATGCTCGATCACTTTTTGGTGGGCTTTCTGGACTTCCTCATCGGTCAGCGTTCGATCATCGGCGCGATAGGTCAGGCTAAACAGCAGCGCTTTTTGTCCCGCCGGAACGTGTCCTGGCTGACGATAGTCTTCGAGCAGCGCCACGCCTCTCAGCAGTGGTTCGCTCGACTTCTCCATCGTGCTGAGCAAACGACTGGCTTCTACGTCTCTGTCAACAAAGAACGACAGATCGCGGCTCGTGGCAGGGAAGCGAGACGGGGCCACATAAGGCTGCTTTTCAATCGGCAGGCCGGGAACCTCCAGCTCGAACGCGAACGCGGCACTCGGTAGGTCGAGCGACTGCCTGAGATCAGGATGCAGCTCACCAAACACGCCGAGCACTTCGCCGCTCTCCACCGATACCAGTTCGGCCGTCGCTCCCGGATGCCAAAATTTGTTTTCGTCCGATTTCGCTCCTTCCGGTATCGATCGGATGAACACGGCGCGAGGATTTGCCTCAGTGCGCACCTCGACCTTATCGAGGGGCTGCCAAGTGAGCTGTAGGCCGAGCCCGATCACAAGCTGATCGACAAGACCCTTCACATCGTAGAAGTCGAGTACATCGCTCACGCTCGGCTTGAGGAAGAAGTCGCGATGACCACACAGCACTCCGGCAACATGAACTTTTTCCGTTGGTAGCTGCTCGCTTTGCGAGGAAGGCAGGAAGACCTCGCCGACCTCGAACAGCCGAATGTCGGTCTGACCGTGGGCCAAGTTCTGACGGAGCAGATCAACCAGGCCGGGCAGCAGCTTGGTTCGCAGCACCGACAGTTCTTCACGCAGCGGGTTGTCGATGCGCAGCGGCTGGGTGGCCTGTGAACCTTCGCCGAGGCGCACCCGCTCAGGGCTGGTCATCGAAAACAGCAGCACCTCTGATAGGCCCAGCGATGCACAGAGGGTTCGTGCTCGGTCGGCGTTGCGATAACGAATCATGCCGCTCGACTGAGTTGTCGGGGCCGCCATCGCCAGCTTCGGCAGCGTCGTCGGGATGTGGTGAATGCCGTGGATCCTTGCCACTTCTTCGATCAAATCGATCTCGCGGGTCAGATCGGGTCTGCGGGTCGGAACCTCAACCTGGAGCCGGGTGCCATCGAGCGTCACCGAAAGACCGAGCGCTTCGAGACACTCCTTTTGCGTGGCCACTGGAATGGAAAGACCCAGAATCGCCGCCGTCCGCTCGGGCCGCAGCGTGAGCTGTTGCGTCGGAATCTGGTGCCGGTAGACATCGGTTGGCGGGGCTGCCAAGTGACCACCGGATAGCTTGATGATCAACTCGGCACACGCGTCCGCAACCTCGGCCAGCGCGTTCGGATCGGTGCCGCGCTCGAACCGATGCGAGGCTTCGGTATGCAGCTTCAGCCGTCGTGCGGTTCGGCGGATGCTCGCTGGCGAAAAGTACGCGCACTCGAGCAAGACCTCGGTCGTGGTGGCGCTGACTTCCGAGGTCTGCCCACCCATCACACCCGCGACCGCGACACCTTGTTCGGCATCGGCGATGAGCAGATCAGACGCCAGCAACTCTCGCTCTTGTCCATCGAGCGTCTTCAGCTTTTCGCCTGACTGGGCGCGCCGGACCACGATCTTCTGACCAGCAAGTTTGCCCAGATCAAAGGCATGCAGCGGATGGCCAAACTGGAGCAGTGCGAGGTTGGTCGCATCGACCACATTGGACAGTGCCCGTACCCCGAGTCGCTGAAGCCGCAGCCGATAGAACAGTGGGCTTGGGCCAACGTGAACGCCGCTGATCCGGTGCGCAAAGTAACGCGGGCAGCCTTCGGGATCTTCGACGACCACATGTGCTGACTCGGACTGTGGTTGATTGCCTCGTAGGTCATCGAGATCGATGGAGCGCTGCTTGAGACGGACTCCTTCTTGTCGGAACAGTGCCGCAATTTCACGCGCTACACCGATATGACCGAGTAGGTCCGGGCGATTCGGGGTGATGTCCAGCTCGAACACCCAATCGGGGATCCCGGCGGCTTGCGCAAAGTCCGCGCCAATCGGAATTCCATCGGAGGGCTGGAGGATCAGGATGCCGCCGTGATCTTCGGACAGTCCCAGCTCGTCTTCGGCACAGAGCATTCCCGGAGACGGAATGCCTCGGACCTCGCGCACGCTCAGCGTCATTCCCGATGGCAGCGTCGCACCGGGCCTTGCCCACACCACACGCGGCGACTGACCCGGCTCACCAGGATTTGGCACGTTGGGCGCACCACAGACCACTTGGGTGACCTCTTTGCCGTCGAAAACATCCACCAGCGTCAGCTTATCGGCCTTCGGATGGGGCCGCTTGCCGCGAACCTCGGCCACGATGGCACCGCTTAGGTTCTTGCCGATGGGATGGATCGCATCGACGGCAACGCCGGATACGCTCAGTCGATCGGCGACGGCTTGCGGGGAAATGCCGCCGGGAATATCGAGAAGCTCACAGAGCCAGTTCCAAGAAACCTTCATCGCACACTCCTCTAACGGAACTGCTCGGTGAAGCGGGCGTCTCCCGCGAAGAACAGCCGCAGATCGCTAATCCCATAACGCAGCATCGTCATGCGCTCTAGCCCTGTGCCAAAGGCAAAGCCCGAGTACTTTTCGCTGTCGTAGCCGACGTGGCGAAACACCTCGGGATCAATCATGCCGCAGCCGAGGATTTCGATATAGCCAGAACCTTTGCAGGTACGACAACCGGAGCGCTTGCAGAAGAAGCACTCAATATCGACCTCGGCGCTTGGTTCGGTAAATGGGAAGAAGGACGGTCTTAGCCGCAGACCAATCCCTGGACCAAAGAAGCGCTGCACGAAATACAGCAGCGTGCCTTTGAGGTCGGCCATCGTGATGCCCTCATCGACACACAGGCCCTCGATCTGCTGGAACATCGGTGAGTGCGTGGGATCGTCGTCTTTGCGATAGACCTTGCCCGGCGAGATGATCCGCACCGGCGGCTTCTGCGCAAGCATCGTCCGAATTTGCACAGGCGAAGTATGCGTTCGCAGCACCAGCGGATCGCGACCTGGCTCACTACGCAGGTAAAACGTATCCTGCATGTCCCGCGCCGGATGATCTTTGGGCATCGCCAGCGCTTCGAAGTTGTGAAAGTCGGTTTCGACCTGTGGACCCGTTGCCACTTGGAAGCCCAGCTCGGCAAAGATGCCTTCTAGTTCGAGCCGTACTTGCGTCAAAAGATGCAGCCCACCGAGCTTGTGCGGACGTCCAGGCACCGTCACATCGAGTCGCCGCTTTAAATCGGCATCTCTCTTTTGGGCATGCAGCTCCGCGAGTCGTGAGGCAAACAGTTCCTCAGTTTTCTGAAGCGCAGTGTTTCCAGCTTGTCCCACCGCCCGCTTGTCAGGACCGGGTGCCGCTTTCAGCGCATCGGCGAGTCGCTTACGAATCTCGCCTTCCTTCCCTGCGTAGCGGGCGTGGACCACCCGCAGCGCCGGTTCGTCTTTCGCTTCCGCAAGCTCTGCTTGATAACGAGACAGGGACTCATCGAAGAGGCGGGCCAGCTCGCCCGCGCGGCTGTCACTTTGGTTCATCGCCGATTCCTTCCCCCAGAAATGACAATGCCCGCCGAAGCGGGCACTCGAAACGCTACAGACTATGCAAACCCAAGACAGTTATGCCTGAGTCTTAATGCCTGCTTGCGCCGCAATCGTCTTAAAGCCCGCCGGATCGCTGATCGCCAGATCGGCAAGGATCTTGCGATCGATGCGGATGTTCGACTGCGCCAGCGCGTGGATGAGCTGCGAGTAGGTGGTTCCAATCTCACGAGCTGCCGCGTTGATGCGGAGAATCCACAGACGGCGGAAGTCCCGCTTACGGACACGGCGGTGCCAGGTGGCGAAGCGCCACGCATGACGCACCGTCTCGACCATCGACTTCCACAGCGTCGCTCGGCCTCCCCGGTAGCCTTTGGCATGCTCCCGGATCCGGTTGCGACGACGACGGGCCTTAAAACCTCGTTTTGCTCTTGCCATGACTCTTTCGTTTCCTCACATCAAACCGGCATCGGGGCTGCCTGCGTCGAGGCAGCTTGGAACCCTGAGCCAGGTGTTAGATGGCCAGCGCACGCGCCGACCAGTAGAGAGGCCACTACGTATCACGCAGCCCTCGACCTTGTAAAGGTGGATGAAGGCTCGCGAATGTGGGTCAGGGTTACTTCTTTTTCGGACCCGAGTGGTACTTCATCAGGCGCTTTTCGCCGATGGTGTGGATCTTGTTGTCGCCGACCAGCTCACCGAGCGGCTGACGCAGTTTGTTGGCCAACTCGGCCCGATCGACGCCCACGGTGCTGAGCAGGTCGTTGTTGATGTTGTCCGAGATTTCGGCGCGGCTCATGCCATCACGAGCGTTTGAAAGGACGCTGACGATGATGCCCTTGAGCGAGTTCTTCTGGCCTTCGGACAGGCGGGTGCGCTTCTGGGCCTTGGCCGGCTTCGCATCGCTCCTCTGCGGCTTGCCACCGGACAGGTTTTCGGCAAAGTCGAGGATGCCCATTTCCGACACAGCCGCCCACACATCCTTGTGCTGCTTGAGGCTATTGATGAACTGCTCGACCGTCACCTTATTGGTGGGGTGCAGCTTGAAGAACATCGTCATCGCGGCCTGGCGACGAAGATCCTCGTTACGAGCCTGGAGCTCTTGTTCAAACAGGGCGGTAATGTCAAAGGCGGTTCCGGCAGCAACGGTCTTTTTTCCAGCCATCGTAGTCTCCTAGTCGTTGGTTGAAGTCAGTTTGATACGGCTTGACGTTTAACTTGCAACGATTTTTGCCGTTTGTGAACTAGCAAATAACGCGTGCGCATTCAAAATCCACAGTGAATGGCTTGTCAAGCCCGATTTACTTCCGTCGGGCTCCACTGCACGTGATAGGATTGCCTCGGAATTCGGCCGATAATGAGGATTCGACTTCGGTTTTCACCGCTGTATCTCAGCTTTCCGCTCGTGCTCATCGCAGCGCTGGCGTTGGCACGCTACTCGTATCGCAACGCTCGCCAGCTTGCCGAAAACAGTGAGGGATCGGTCATTGCCGGTTTGTTCGCCCTCGGTGATCAGACCCGCAGCCGTGTCGAGAGCTTCGTCATTGATTCAGACCGCGAGCTATTCAACCTGGTTGATTTGGAGCACTTACAAGACTTCTCGCGTCGCTGGTCAGAAATTGTTCGGCTATCGCACGCGGTCGAAGCAGCGATTGTGCTCGATGAAAACCAGCAGCTCGTGCGCGGCGGCTATGTCAATAAACGCCGCAACAAACCCGAGGCCGAGGCGTTCCTTCGCCTGTTTATGGATCGAATTCGACCCGCGCTGCCGCTCTCTGATCAGCGAGCCGACTTCCACCGCCACCTGCATACCAACGTCGATGGCGTCGATTATTTGCTCAGCTACATCAAGCGCTACGACGCCGCCCGCAATCGCGTCTTTTACATCATCCTCAAGGTCAACCTCGACTACTTGGTCGGCACTTGTTTTCCCGAGATGTTTCAGCCGATCGCCGGGCGCTTTTTGGTATCGGTCATCGGTAGTCGTGGTGAGGTGATCTTCGGTCAGCCGATCACGAGCGCGGGCAAATACCTATATGACAAGCGCTTTGAGTCAACCGTGTATCAGTGGCGGCTTCAGATGGCACCGCTTGACAATGTGCGTCTGCGTGCGGGAGGTCAGAAGCAGGCCTTGGCGGATACGATTTTGATTGGCCTGATGCTCGGGTTAATCCTGATTGGTACGGCCTTTTTGGTGTACTCCATCTCGTCTGAACAGCGGCTCTCTGCGCTCAAGTCCGAGTTTATCTCCAACGTCAGTCATGAGTTGAAAACGCCGCTGTCACTGATTCGTATGTTTGCCGAGCTGTTGATGCTCGGCAAAGTCAAGACACCAGAGAAAGGTCGCGAGTACGCCGGAATCATCACCCGCGAGTCCGAGCGCTTGTCCCGACTCATCGACAACGTGCTCGATTTTTCGCGGATGGAGCGCGGCAAAGCAGCCTACGAGATGAAGCCGGGTGATTTGGGGGAAGTGGTAGAGCGGGCGCTCGATTTCTTTCGCTATCGATTGGAGCGCGAAGGCCGGCAGCTTGAGGTCGACATCGTGGCACCGATTCCGCGTACGCTGCTCGATGAAAATGCGATGACGCTGCTGCTGCTCAACTTGGTAGATAACGCCGTGAAGTATGGCGGCAGCGGGCCGATCTCGGTGAAGCTGCGGGTGTCGCCAAGTGGCAAGGACATTTTGCTCAGTGTCACCGACCAGGGACTTGGGATTGCCCCTGATGAGCAGCGCAAGGTCTTCGAGCGCTTCTATCGAACCCGAGCGGTACGCAATACCAACATTCGTGGCTCGGGCATCGGGCTGGCCCTGGTCAAGCACATCGCAGAAGCCCATGGTGGCTATCTGACGGTCGATAGCGTGAACGGGAAGGGCTCGACGTTTACATTGACCTTGCCGGTTTGTGCGATCAAAGAGGAAGCAGAGGGCGGCGATGACAGCGCTGCCGGGAAAGAAGTGGGATAGGCGATGGCACTTCCTTCATCAGGCGCGGCCAGCGGTGCCAGTCCGCCAAGTGGTGGGTCGGGGGAACATGGCAAGCGAGCGCGGATTCTCCTTGTCGAAGATGAGCCCGACATCGTGCGCGGACTCACCGACGTACTCGAATTCGAGGGCTACGAGGTTGTGACGCACATGCTGGGGCGGGCGGGTGTG
Source organism: uncultured Myxococcales bacterium (assembly GCA_937859535.1). Classification (GTDB taxonomy): domain Bacteria; phylum Myxococcota_A; class Polyangia; order Palsa-1104; family JAEUJZ01; genus JAEUKA01. The sequence goes on along the minus strand of CALLYL010000633.1, from coordinate 753 downwards.
CGCGAGATGAAAGAGCGCGGCGCGGACTTGGTGATCCTTGACCTGATGCTTCCCGATATCAACGGCTTCCAGGTCTGTGAAGAGATTCGGACCGAAAACCAAGTGGTGCCGATCATCATCCTGACGGCACGTGGTCAAGAGCTCGACAAGATTCGCGGTCTGGAAGCGGGGGCCGACGACTATGTGACCAAGCCGTTTAGCGTCGGTGAGCTGCTCGCTCGCATCAAAGCGATCCTGCGACGCCTCACCCGCGCCCAGGTCAGCAAAGAACCCGAGAGCATCAAGATTGGTAGCTGCGAGATCAACCTGCGAACCCACACCCTGGTTCGTGCGCGCAAAAGTTACATGCTCACGTTCTATGAGGTTGAGCTGCTCAAGCTGCTTCATGAACGCGAAGGCCAGCCGGTGTCACGCGACGAAATCCTCGACAAGATTTGGGGCATCGAGGCCTATCCATCGAACCGTACCGTCGACAACTTTGTCGTCAAGTTGCGCAAAAAGCTCGAAGAAAACCAGCACCATCCCCGCCACATCCTCACCGTCTACGGCTTCGGCTACAAGCTCGTGCCGTAACCGCTGCTGTTAGCCCATCGTGGACGGAGTGTTGCGGTGATGGATGCTGCCGCGCCGAAAATGTAGATACACGGACAGAAACAGCATCAGCCCATAGGTGACGTTGAGATGGAGCCGCCGCCCCGCAGGCCACAAGATATGTAGCGCCACCGCGCACAGCCACAACCGCACCAGCCATCC
>CALLYL010000632.1 GCA_937859535.1 uncultured Myxococcales bacterium | reverse complement strand
CGCAGCGCGGTGATATCACGCGGTCGGTCGGTGATATTACGGCGGGCTGTGAGCCGGAGTCAGTCCTTGTGCGTAGTGTGCCGCTCGACGTGTTCGCGGGTGTGTGACGCTGCCCCTGGCTACACGCCTTCGTTGGGCTTGTCGTTGACGATGGCTGCTGGAAGCGATTGCACAGCGACGATCGGCGTGGCATCGTCGCGACGGATGGTTGCGAACGTGTGACCTCTCGACTTCGGCAGACTCGCACCGCTCGCGGGTTGACCATTCGCGCACTCGCTCGGGCGGCTGGGCTGACCGATACCGCTGTGCGATCCATCGAGACTGGGGCGAGCATGCCCAGCATTGCGACCGTCGAAGCCTTCGCGATAGCCCTCGGTGTGCCGACCGGTTGGCTCGCCTACGGACTCGGGCCGATGGAGTTACCAGGGCGGCGACGTGTGGCGGTGTGGCCAGCGCCAAGCCTCGGCTGAGCGCTCGCCGTTCGGGAAGTCTCCAACGACCGAGAGCGGCATGCAGCGGTGACAAGCCAGGTGATTCAACCGTCCACGACCATATGAAAGTTGGCCCGAAGAGGAGGCAAGGCCCAGCGTGGCTACCGTAACCGGCTTTCCGAGAAACTGGCGTCGGAGGGTTCAGACGAACTCCGCACTCCGTGCCGGGGCTCATTGCCTTCCTGGGCTGGGCCGAGCATTGAACTGCTTCCTACCATGGCCGGGAGATCGCCATCAGCGATCGTTGGCGACTCCACCGCAGCACCGTCACGATCGTGTTTGGCACGAGGCTCGCCGATAGCCATCCGCAGGCAGAACCGGCGCCAGGACTCCTTGAACGGAAGAACAGAAGGAGGGCCGGTAACTCGGGAGGCTGGGGGTAGCTCAGTGCTTCCCGAAGTAGGCCAGCATGTAATAAGATGGCTATTATGGAGCGTCGTCTTGTTTGCCCTCAGTGTCGGGTGATCTACTCCCCTGGCCAGCGGTTCTGTACCGAAGACGGAACGGACTTGGTTTCGTACCAGGATGAGGCACTTGCCGAGAGCAAAGATCCTCTCGTAGGTCAGCTACTCGATGGAAGATACCTAATCAAGCGCGTGCTGGGCGAGGGTGGCATGGGGACCGTTTATGCCGCGCAACGACCCAACATTGAGAAACTCTTTGCCGTCAAAGTTCTCAAGCAAGATCTAGTTGGTGGTGAAATCGCCATCAAGCGATTCCTTCGGGAAGCTCGTGTTCTGAGCCGATTGTCTCATGACCACATCGTCTCAGTGCATGACTATGGCCAGACATCGGATGGATTGTACTATCTTGTTATGGAATATTTGCATGGCATACCGCTAGACTCATATCTGAGTCAGATGCAAGGCAAGAGGATCTACCCGAGCCAAATGGTGGAGATTATGATCCAGATTGCCCTTGCTCTCCGCTATGCACATGATCACAAAGTGGTTCATCGGGACATCAAGCCAGCAAACATTCTTCTCACCATTAAGGATGGAGAAGGCGACTTTGTCAAAGTTCTCGATTTTGGAATTGCAAGACTGACTGATCAAGAAGGTGTAACCCGTCTGAAAGACGGAATTCCCGGGACTCCCACGTATGCAGCCCCAGAGATGTTTCTCGGAGGGGATTACCTTACTCCGGCACTGGATATGTATGCCCTTGGCATCATGATGTTTGAGTGTCTTGCTGGCGATCCTCCGTTCATGGGTAGTGATCTGCGCCTGATGTTTCTGCATGGCAGCGAGATTCCACCGCTCATAAGCACAAGATGCAGAAACATCTCGATTCCATCAGAACTGGATCAACTAATTGCTCGCCTCTTACATAAAGAGCCGAGCAGTCGGCCATCTGCGGCTCAACTACTGGAGAGCCTAAGCTCGATTCGACCGAAACTTCCACCTCGTTCGTTGCAGAGCATTCTGTACATGAATACGAAGGTTCTGTCGCGGATTGGTACGAGTGGAGTCCAATCAGAAGAAGATGTGGGCAAAGCTCAGAAGCTCGCCGGGGAACTGGACTCGCTTGAGTCATTGGTCGCTCAGGCGAGTGAACAGCTAGCGAAACGAATTCGGGTCGTGATCCGACGGCTGTGGTCGGCTGGCGTACCCGGTGAGATCGAGAGCACGGCAAAGGCCGTGGCCCAGTTAGAGATCGCGGAAGAAAACGCGGCGGTGCAAGTGGCATTACGACGGGAGGAACTGAGACAAGTCCGGCTCGCCGCCAATGCCCAGGAAGCCGCTCGTCGAGAGCGCTATTTGATCCTTCGAGAACAGGAGCGCGCCAGTCCTCGTGCCGCCGCAGCGATCCAGGATGAAATCGCGGCACTCGAGCGAGAAGGTGCGGCAGCAGCGGCAAGCGTGGCATCCTTCAACATTGAAGGGGATCTGCAAAAGTTAGACAGTCTACGTGCCCAACTTCACGAGCAGCGTCGGCAGCTCGCGGAGCGCATTCTCCGGGCGGCCTCTCGAAGAGGTGGGGCGGAACTACCTGACCAGGCACAGATGCTTCGCACCTTGGAGGCAGCGCTCCAACAGCTCGAGTCTGTCAGCCAAGCCTATGAGGACGTGAACAACAGCCTTCGGGAGGAATAAACGAACAGTTCGTTACCGACAAGTAGGCTGGCACGCAGGAAATACTCGCACCAACTAGCGAGCCTACGCTATACTGGCCCGATCGATGTCCGCAGATCGACAGTACAAGCTGTGCCCTAAGTGCCGCAGCATCTATCCTGCGACTGCGAAAGTCTGCGGCCTCGACCGCACAGAGCTGGAGTCCAGCGATGCGATTGTTGCTGGGCGTTATGTGAAGGTCCGTCCCCTTGGGCAAGGTGGGATGGGCACCGTGTATGAAGCGTGGGAGCCTGCACTCAAGCGCCGGGTCGCGCTCAAACTGCTCAATATTGGGCGCGATCTGTGGAAGTACTACGAGCGTGAGGCCGAAGCGCTTGGCAGGTTGGCCGACGAGCACATCGTAACGGTGTTTGAGCGTGGCCACGACGAACCCTATATTGCGATGGAGTTCCTCGACGGTAAATCGCTGGACAAGCACCTCGCTGAGAACGGTCGAATCCCTCTCAGGACCGCTTTTCGACTTTGGCGGCAAGCTGTTCGCGGTGTGATGATCGCCCACAAGGCTGGCATCGTTCATAGGGATTTGAAGCCAGCCAACCTGTTCCTAACGAAGCGGCTCGACGAGTCTGGACAGCCTGTTGACCTCGTCAAAATCCTAGACTTCGGAATCGCGATCCTTGATGACGGTGAAGAACGTCGTCGAGCGAACAAAGGTGAACAGACTCGAAACATCGGCACGCTGGGTTTTGTGGCTCCTGAGCAGTGGCAGCACGGCCAGGCAACCACAGCCTCCGATGTCTACTCGCTAGGGGTCGTGTTGCTGGCCATGCTGACGGCCAAGCAGAGCTTCGCTCATCCGCTGCGAGACATTGAGCGGGTCTTCTCTCATCTCAGTACCTCACCGGAGCTGTTGCGCCTGGCTCGCGACGTACTTTCCGATGAACCGAGTCAGCGGCCAGCCAATGCTGAAGTGCTCCTTCAGAGTATCGGAGCGCTGCCAGAAACCCGCGACCCGGCACACTTCTGGCCCGATGATCCGCTCAGCCTTCCACCATCCGCCATCTCGCTGGGACATCGACCCGCGCTGCCACAGGGGAAAGAGTCGAGAAATCACGCTGCCACTACCGCACCAGCCTCTCCAGCCTTGGCAGTAGCCGCTTACCGTCCACCTCGCCCGTCGGGAATCTCTCTGGAACAGAGAGCGCCGTCTGCCGACAAGAACAAATCGCCGAACTCTCTCATTGCTGCTGTTCCCATCTCATCGTCCGCCCGCGAGCACACCACCGACGGCTCCCTGCAAGCGATGATCGTCCTCGATGGTTCCTCCTCTGTGCTGGAGGCCGCCGATTCGGAAAACGAGACAGAGGAAATGCGGGCGACTCGGCTGCCGCTCCCAACCCCAACGACCATGCCAGCGGCAGGAGTCGTGCTGTCGACATCACCGGATGAGGTATCAACGGACAAGATTCCCCAGCGGAACACCGAGACGGAGCAGGCTGCCAGCATCGCAGACGCAGCGGCCAAGCTCGCGCAGCTCTCCAAGCTCCAAGGGGCGAGGACGCTGGTGATGAGCGGTGAGCCGAGCGGCCAGGCTCGTGCGGCGCTGACCTCGGGTGCCTCAGCTCAGCGGACACTGGTGGAACCAACACGGCTCGAGGAATACCCCGATAACGAAACCATCCTCTCGGGCAAGGCAGACACCCGAGCCCCGAGTTCCTCTGGCTGGGAGTTTCTGAACAACCTTCGCAGTCGGCAACTGCTCGACAAGCAACACCGTCCGCTTCTGGCTGGCGTCGGCGTGCTGTTGCTGCTCTGTCTGGGGTTGCTGGTCGCGGCGCTATCCTCCTCGCCCGCCCCACCTGCGGTAGTCGCCGTAACCCCTGGCCCGAACCAAGATGGCACCAAGGCGGCTCAGCCGACTCAAAACCCAGCAGAGGCCGATGCGACCAAGTCACCTGACACCATGGATGAAAAGAAGCCGACTACAGGCTTGCCGACCAAGCCCGTGGTTCGTCCGTCTGCAAACCCAAACCTGAAGGTGCGCATCTTCTACTGCCCCGGTGTCAAGTTCGACTGTGGAGGTCGCCCCATTCGTGCGCTGCCATCAGGAGCCCGATGGGGCTTTGAGGTCAAGCTACGACTCTCGGATGTCTGCACCGCCGAACGCAACGGCAAGACCGAGCAGCTCACCTACCAGGACGTACGAAAAGACGCCGGACAACCCGACGAAAGCGGCACCTATCACATCATGAGAAGCGCCAAGTCACGGCTGTGTCTGTAGATATCTATCTAGTATCACGGTAGCTTACAACAGACCGTTTGGGTTGCAACAATTTGAGCGGTTGCTGGAAGCGTTTTTGAATAAGATGGAGGGCAGTGGTTTGGATTCCACTTGGCACTTTTAGCCTGAACGACTAATGTCGAGAACAATGCACAGTAGTTCTGTGGAAATGATGGAAGCGCCATTCCTGAGCACATGAGTGCTGGATACAAAATCAATGGGATATCTGTGTAATCAGATGGTCCACAACAATTGCATTTTGCCGGATCTGGGCTTGTCGCAGGAGAAATCACAAAAAGCCCTCGACGCTCCTTATATCTATCAGCAGGACATGTCACGTCGCCATCCAGAAGTATGCATTCCTGAGTTGCCACTTGATGCGATTCTGAGCTTAATCTACAGTATGAATGGTTCTTGCCAGTTTCTAGTCGCCAGTCGCTCCAGGGTGTCCCAACAGTA
>CALLYL010000631.1 GCA_937859535.1 uncultured Myxococcales bacterium | reverse complement strand
GCTATCTGACTTCAAGGCGCTGATTCGCCGGAGACTCGCTGGCGAGCCGGTCGCCTACCTGACGGGACAGCGCGAGTTCTATTCGTTGCCGCTCCACGTCACCCCGGCGGTGCTGATTCCGCGTCCCGAGACCGAGCTGCTCGTCGAAGAGGCTCTCCGATTGATCGATGCTGCGAAAGCTCCGCCACCACCAGGGCATGCTGCGGCACCTGTGGTGATCGAGATCGGCGACGAATCCGAGCCCGAAGACGATCTGCCGCGAGGTGAGGTTCAATCTGCGGCGGTGCCAGGGCTACCGGTGACGGTGCTGTACGACCCAGAGCCGACCTTGTCCTCCGATCCCGCTGTGACGGAGCCGTCCTCGGTGGCCGAGTCGGTTGCGGTCGCTGTGTCAGCGGAGCGGATCAGTCCATCGCTGACGGTGGTGGATGTGGGGACAGGCAGCGGTGCGATCGCCTTGGCGGTGAAGCACGAACGGCCCTCGATCCGGATGATCGCGGTCGATCGCAGCCCCGAGGCGCTAGAGATTGCAAAGCGTAACGCCGCGACGCTACAGCTTGAGATCGAGTTTCGGCAGGGGGATCTGTTGTCGGTGTTAGGGCCTGACGAGTCGCCGGATTTGGTGCTCGCCAACCTGCCATATATTCCGACCGCCGAGATCGCGGGGCTAGCGAAGGATGTGCAGAGTGAGCCTCGGATGGCGCTTGATGGAGGAGCTGATGGACTGGCCCTCGTCGAGAGGCTGGTGGCGATGACACCGGGGCGGCTTCGTCCGGGCGGCTCGATCCTTTTGGAAATCGGTGCCGGACAGTCGACATCCGTCGAGCAACTGCTTCGCAGCGCGGGCTTTGCGGATGTGCATAGCTTGCGCGATCTCGCCGGGATTGAGCGAGTCGTGTGTGGGCGACTGCCGACCGACGACTCCCGGAGGGTCGAGTGATCGAGCTACAAGCGGGATGGTTGCTATCGCTGGTGCTGGGTGCACGCCACGCGCTCGAGCCAGACCATGTGGCGGCGGTGACGACGCTGATTACCACCGAGCGTGGACGACCAGCGGCCCTTGGGATGCTGTGGGGAGTGGGCCATGCCTTGGCGCTGTTTCTAGTGGCGACGACGCTGTCGTTGGTCGAGAGGCAGTTGTCTTCGCGGTGGGCCGACCGCTGTGAGTTGCTGGTTGCGGCGATGCTGATTTTCCTAGGTGGCCGGGCGGTGTACTTGGTGTGGGCGGCGATTCACGAAGGGCGCCGGGGCTCCTCACACGTTCATGCTCACGGCGGTGCCAATCACGTTCATCCAGGCCCACTCGGACACGTGCACATCGGTCGGTTGACACTGGCGCAGCGACCTCTTTTGGTCGGTCTGGTTCACGGACTCGCTGGTTCCGGGGCGCTCACTGCACTGGTGTCGGTGAAGATGCCCGGTGTCTGGGATCGGCTGGCCTACGTCTCGCTGTTTGGGATTGGATCGATGCTGGGGATGGGGGCGTTGGCGGGGCTTTTGGGCTGGCCACTTTCGCGCTGGCTCCAAGCTCGGCCGCTTGCGGGTCAACTTTTGACAGTGCTAGCAGGGGTGATGTCGATGGCGATGGGCGTTTTTTGGGGCGTCCCGATCATCGACCGACTGCTCACGAGTAGCTAGGATGCGCACAAGATGAGCGCTCAAATGATGCGTTTTTGGGGTCTGCTCCTCGGGATGTTGGTCCCGTCACTGGCATTGGCAGACGTAGGTGCGAAGCCACTTCCAACGGCGGTTTGGTCGGCACCGCTCGCGGAACCCCTGCCTTCGCCACTGATACAGTCCCTGACTGGCAAAGTTCGCTTCGTTGCGCCTGGTCCGATCCGATCGGCGGCCGAGCAGGTGGTGGCAGCACGAGCGGCACTCGCCAACCTGCGCTGTGCGGAGGCGATTCCTTCTCTACGCAAGGCCGGTGAGACCCTGCTTGATGAGGTGCCGGTTACGACGGCCCAGCCCATGACCCGCGATCTATTTGGATTGCTACTGCTGTGTGCCGATCGGATCGGTGATGCTCCCTCGGCGGAGCGGGCTGTCACGGTGCTGTCAGCCCAGACAGAACCGCTGCCTACGGATCTGGCGCTGATCATGCCGCGTTATCAGCGCGGTGCAGTGTTTGGTCCGCCGCGTGCGCCGGTACGAGTCGAGAGCGATCCGCCAGGAGCGACCGTGATTCGCAATGCGCAAGTGCTGGGGCAGACGCCTCTGGTGATTGACGGTGGCAGGGTCGATAGCGATGCGGTGTACGTCGAGCTGGCGGGCATGCGGAAAGTGCGTCGTCCTCTCGGGAGTGGCGAAAACCTGTTTGTGTCACTGCGTCCGGAAGACCGGCTACCACTGCTGCTCGATCAGGTCGCTAGCCAACCGTTCGGTAGCGATGCCCAGGCCGCGCTGCTGAAAGAGCTGGCGTCTACCCCTGCGGTGGCCATGCAGCTCGGTGGACGACTGCTGGTGTTTGGGCCGAAGCTTCGAGAAGGTGTGCCGGTTGCCGGAGAATCTCTGCTGGCCCGCGTCTATGACTTCGAGCGTCGGGACTGGCTTGGACCAACTGGAGAAGTGGCGATCGGTCCGCCGGCATCGCAAGCCGACGCACTCGTGGCACAGCTTGCGGGAACGGCTGCGCCGGCTGCGAAGTTGGCGGTGGCACCATCGGCAGTTGTGGCACCCGGTGCCAAGCCCGCGACGGCACCTGCTCCGGCTGACAAGGACAAGTCCACGGGCTCGAAGCTGCCGTTTGCGAAGACCAAGTGGTACACCTGGGTCGTCGCTGGCGGTGTCGCGGCTTTAATCGGTGGCTTGCTCATCGCCGAGCGATTTTCGTCGGAAAAGATCACGGCGACGGCGACGCACTAGTTCGAATCGGATTTGCTCTCGGACTTGGGCTCGCTTTTGTCGGCAGGGTTCTGTTTCAGCCACTGTTTGGCCCGACCCCGCGTCAGCGCGCCCTCCAGGTCGACGGTGTTGCGTTTGCCCAGCTCTTCCATGAGTGAGCGCGCCTGAGGCAGATCTAGCTGTTCCCCCGCTTTGCCTCCCCCAAGAGCCAGTGCGAGTGCTAAGCGACTCGTCGGACGGCTGCTCTGGGTGAGGTGCTTGACGACGGCCTGTCGGTCACCGCTGCGCGCCGCCAGGTCTCCGCGTAGATCTTCGGCCATTCGCTGACCTACTTTGCCACGCAGCGTCTTTTCGATTTCATCGGCACGCTGACTGGCCAGCTCACGTTCTCCAACGGATTGCAGGAGGAGTGCACGCAGCCACTGCAGTTCGGCGCGATAGCGCTGCTTTTCTTCATCGCTGAGCGTGGGCGAGGCTTTGTCCGCTAGCGTTTTGTCGACGGTCTTATTGGAATCGTTCTTGCCATCGGTCTTATCAGCGTTCGGTCCCGTCGGTTCAGCATCAATCGATTCGCGGATCAGCGGCAGCGTCTTTGCAGCCTCTGTGATCGCACTGCGCTCAAGCTGTAGTCGGGCCGACTCGATCAGTGTCTGCACGAGATCGGCCCGGCGGTTGAGCTTCTTTGCCAGCTCCAGTTCCGGCTGAAGGTCTTTCTCTGCCTCCAGCAGCGTCTTCGGGCTCGGGATTCCAGATCCTTCATACAAACGGGTGCGCGACAACCGCAGGGCTGCTTCGTGATGCTCGCTCGGGTCGGGCGAAGACAGCAGCGTGGCATAGGCCTTGCGCGCCAGTAGTACGTTGCCCTGGAGCAGCAGCGCATCGCCAAGCCGCAGGTTGCCGCGCAGAAACTTCGAGTCGAGTTCGACCGATTTGCGGGCTGATTCGACCGCCAAGCCCAGGTCGCCTCGACGCAGGTGCATCATCGCCTGTGAGTCGAGCGCGTTGGCTTCTTTGGGGTGTAGCTCGACGTACTTTGCGAACGACTTCTGTGCTTCATCGAGGTTGTCCCGACGCAGAAAGAGATGTCCTAACGCATTATGCGCTGGGCCAAACTTGCCATCGAGCTCGAGGGCCTTGCGGAAGTCCGTCTGTGCTCCATCGAGATCACCGAATCGATAGCGAATCAGTCCGCGATAGTAGTGCGAGCGTTTGTCGCCTGGGAGCTGCGCCACCAGCGCTTCAAATGCGGCTCGAGCCACCTGCCTCTGGTCTTCGGCCAGTGCGATCATTCCCTCGACAAACAGTCGTTCTCCCTCACTCAGGGTCTGGGAAGCATCTTTGGCGGCTGCGAGGTGTCGCTTTTGCACAATCTGCGAGATGCTCGTCTGCGCCAGCAGCGCGTGCGCCAGGGATAGCTTGTCGTCCTTGCTCGTTGCCTCCGCGCAGCGCAGGCGAACCAGCTCGGATCGGAAGTGGTCCATCGCATCCAGGCAGCTTGCTAGCGCGGTTCGCGCTTCGTCGTTCGCTGCGGTCAGAGAGAGCTTGCTGTCGGACTTCGGCTGGCTCTGCTGCGCATTGGGGCTGGGTGGATAGCTTGGGTAGGGCTGAGGCTGGTTCGCAGCACCGGGATAGGGCTGCTCGGCCGGCTGCGGATTTGGCGGCGGCTGATACGGATAGTTCGGATACGGCTGAGCATTGGGATACGGCTGAGCACTGGGATATGGCTGAGCACTGGGATATGGCTGAGCATTGGGATACGGCTGAGCATTGGGATACTGCTGAGCATTGGGATATGGCTGAGCACCCGGCTGCTGCGGATAGGTCGGATATTGCGGGGCACCCGGCTGTGGCTGGTAACCGGGCTGCGGATAGCCTCCGTACGGATAGGATGGCGGCGTCTCTTGCTGCGCTTGGGTGACAGAGGGCAGGGCCACTAGCAGTGCTAGAAGTCCCCAAGAATGAGTCGAGCGTTTCATCGGGAGGCCTCGCTGCGGGTCTAAACTATTTTGCAGGTCGTGCGGACGATGGTGAACCACCACCGAGCGATGATTGACTGGCCTGGAGTGTCACGTTCTGTCCCGAGCGCACCGTTTGGCGGGTCACGAATTCCTCGAAGCCAGCCTTGGTGACGCGGACCGACACGGACCACTCGGGAGCGCCCGTGGGAGAGGTGAGCTCATGCTCCACTTCGCCGCTTGCGGAAATCGCCCCGACTTCCTGGAAGTCGACCGATACTCGTGAACCCGGAAGACCGCGCACAATCAAGTGGGCTGGACCGCGTGGCCGTTGAGTTGCAGCAACGGTGTTTGCTGGAGTTTGGGCCGGGCCGTTGTTCGGTGAATTCGGCTGTGGCCACAGCAGCAGCAGCGCCAGCACTGCGACGCCAATCGCTGCGCCCGCGAAGATAAAGACGAGCCGGCGGAGTTGACCTCCGGCCGGTGGCCGGGCGACTTCATAGGCTGGC
>CALLYL010000630.1 GCA_937859535.1 uncultured Myxococcales bacterium | reverse complement strand
AAGAAGGCCAGCGACTCGACCTCGCGCCGGAGCAGGTGAAAGTCGAGCCCACCTGAGTGCGCGTAGAACTTGATCGCGACGCTCTTGCCGGTGTTCTTCTGAATCGCGAGCCACACCGTCCCATAGGCACCACGACCGAGCGGCTGCTTGATCTCGTAGCCTTCGACCTCGGCCGGGGGCGGCTCTGCGCAATCGAGCAGCGACGCACTGACATGGTTTTTGGCAGTCCCAGAAATCGGCGCGGACGGCTGGGACGGCCCGCTCGGCAGCGTCTGGGCCAAAGCGGTGGCTGCCAGCGGGTCATGATGCGCACCAAGCGAGTCTCGATCCAGGCTCGGCGGCGCGTGCTCGGGAGGCGGCTCGTCCGGCTGTAGCGTCGTCAGTAGGTCTTTGTGCGTAAAGGACAAACGGAGGCGCACTTTATCACGCAGCGCATCCAAACGCCCCACCTGCCCGTACCACCCCGCCCCATCCTCGCCTCGCGATGCCAGTGCGCAAAGACGAGCAAGGCCGGTTGACCCTACCAAATGAATGCGCTTACGATGCTTTGAACGTGCCCCGCTCTCGAGTGCTACGGCGCCTCCCGGCGCAGTCCTTTCTTCCGGTCGTACTCGGCCTGCTGCTCGCTCCTATGGGAAGCCAGGCAGCCAACGTCGAGGTCGACTCGCAGATCGTCGGACAGCTCTATGAGCTGCGCACCGCTGACGCTGGAAGCTCGGACCTGCGGCTCGTCGATCGGCGGCGACTCACGACCTATCTGGGACTGCACGTAAGCGGTCTTGGACCCAAAGACGAAGACGGACTGCCGGGCTGGCGCAACCAGTTTGCGGTCCACTTCCAGATGCGCTTCGACGCCGACTTTGGCGATTATCTGTGCGCGATCGGTCGCTCGTCTTACGGTGCGTCGCTCGGCTGCCTCGGACGAGACAAGGGCGGCAAGAGCCTGAGCCCGGAGCTTAGCAACTACAAACCGGAGATCCTCGAAGGCTACATCGAGGGTCAGAGCCTGGGCGGCTGGGTCGATATGCGGCTCGGTCGGCAGATTCAGTGGGATCTATTCGATCTGCGCGGCTTCGACGGCTTGTGGGTGCAAGCGCGAACCCCGATCTACGTGGCGGCCGAGGCATTCGGTGGCCTCGCGCAAAATGGGACGCTGCCGATCGACTCACCGCTCTATGCGCTCGATGGCACGGCCCGTAGCGTAAACCCGAGCGTCGGTGACGATCAGCAGCAGACCGAGGCCTATCAACCAACCGTGGGCTTTGCGCTGCGGTCGTACGGACTGCGGGACGTCCAGACCCGACTCGCCTATCGACGGACGTTTTCAGCGACCCAAAACCTGAGCCCGGCAGGCTGTCAGCAAAGCGCCGGTCAGACGGGCCAAAACTGCGCGCCCGGCTTCGGCACCATCGAAGAACGGCTCGCCTACTCGCTCCATGGCCGATTTTTGCAAGGACGACTGCAAGGCTTTGGCGGCTTCCGCTACGACTTCGTGAGCGGCAAGCTCGACGATGGCCACGCGGGACTGCGCGCCTCACCCCAAAGTGGCCATTTTATTCTCGCTGAATACCGCTACTCGGCCCCGACCTTCGACGGCGACTCGATCTTCAACGTATTTTCGTCCCAGCCCTATCACGACGCACGGCTGGCCTACGACGGTCGGCTGCGCAGCGGCTACGACGACAGCGGCAACCGCAAGTTTGGGGATTTTGCCGTCCACGCCCACGCCTTCGCTCGCATGTTCCAAAGCACCGAGCACGTCGCCATCCGAGGTCTGGGACCGCTCACCGCAGCGTTTGGTGGCAGCGCCGGCATCCGCTGGCAGCGCGATCATGGACAGATCCGACTCGATGCCTACGGCGACGGCGGCTACGGCGGACTCCGCGCCGGAAGCGATCTGGCGGGACGGATCTTGGTGCTGCGCAACCGTCTCGGGTTCGAGGGTCGACTGCTGTACATGTATTTTGCGGACGATCAGAAACCGGATAACCGTAGCCACATGCTCGGCATGCAGCTTGGGGCCCGCTGGGCCATCGTAAATGGCCTCCTGCTCCACGTCATCGCCGAGAACAACATCGACAGATACTACAACTCTCAGCTTCGACTCTTGGCCATGCTCGATCTGTCGTACCTGCTCGGTCCCAACGGCGGCGGCATTCCGCCCGCTGGGCTCCTACAAATGGGGCTCGGTAGCTATCCACCCCTCGGCCCACAAGCGGGGGTGCTGCGATGATCCCGCGTCACTCACAACCGAACCGACGAGCTTCTGGCTTGGGCCTCGTCACTCGACTGCTGACCGCGCTGCTGCTCGTCACCGTGCTGATCAGCGACTCGGTGGCCAAGAAAAAGGACGCGCCACCCCCACCCGCGCCGGTGGTCGAAGCACCTACGCCACCACCGCCGCCGCCACCGGCCAAGCCAGAACCGAGCGAGCCGACCCCGGCCCAAAACTTGAAGCTCGAGCAGCTCCTGTCGCTCAAAAACCTGCCGCCACCGGACGCCAGCAGTCGCGGGGAGCGCTCGCGGGTGATCTATCCCGATCAGACCATCCCGCTGCGCTTTTCTCACAAGAACCACCTCGGACGCGACATCGCCTGCGATAGCTGTCATTCGGCGGCACTGACCTCGACCAGCTCACGCGATCGACTGCTTCCGACCGAGGAAGACTGCGCGGTCTGTCATCCAATCGACCGCGCCGATCCCTACAAAAAGACCACCTCCGCCCCAGCGGCGTGCGCAACCTGTCACGTTGGCGTGCCGAAAGAAGCTGGACCCGAGACCCCGGCGGCAGGCAAAGACTTCGAGGCGCTCGTCGCTCGCATCGTCATTCCCGAGCCGAACCTCAAGTTCAACCACAAGCAACACCTGGATAAGCAGATCCCGTGTGCCACCTGCCACGGCGATATGTCGAAGGTCGACCTGGCCACCCGAGCGCAGCTCCCGACGATGGCGCAGTGCCTTTCGTGCCATGACAACCGCATGCAGTCGTCGAGCAAGGCCGCCCCGGCCAGCCCATCCAGCCCTGGAGAAACCAAGACCGGCATGCTCTCCGGCCGCACCTCACGCGGTCCGAGCCCACGCTGCGGCACCTGCCACCTGCAGCAGTCTGACGGTCTATTGGCCACCCGGTTCCCGTCTGGCGTGCTGGCTCCGTCGGGTACAATGCGTGGCGACATCCACGGCATGGACTGGAAGCGCAACCACCGTCAGCCAGCCCTGAACGACCCCGAATACTGCGCGACCTGCCACAGCCAAAACTGGTGTCAGTCGTGTCACAACGGCGTCGTCCGTCCGCTCGATCTGCACGGCGGCGACTACGTCAGTCGTCACTCGATCGAGGCCCGCCGCAACCAGCCCGATTGCGGTTCTTGTCACCGGCGCCAGACCTTCTGCCTCGGCTGTCACGAGCGCCTCGGCGTCGTCGCCCACAGCTCCTTACCGGGCAGCCCGCCGGTTAGCTCGTTTTTCCCCGGCAGCTCGCGTCGCTTCCACCCCGACGGCTGGGCCAGTCCCACCGCTGGTCCCGGCCATCACTCCTGGGAAGCCCAGCGCAACTTGCGCACCTGCACCTCGTGCCACCGCGAGGAGACCTGCATCGACTGCCACAGCTCGCTCCCCGGTGGACGCTTCGCCGTTGGCAAGAACCCACACGGTACCGACTGGATCAACTCTGGACGCTGTCAGTCGATCCAGTCGAGAAACCCCCGGGTCTGCCTCAAGTGCCACCGCGATGGCACCACCCAGCTTTCCTGCGTCAACTAAACCCGGTTACCCGACGTACTCGCCAAACACCAGACGGAGCGCATCGGCGATCTCTCCGACCGTCGCTTGCGCTTTGACGGCGGTTAGGATCGCGGCGGTCAGGTTGTTTTCGCCATCCGAGGGCCGGCGCGCCTTCTCGGTCAGCGCGGAAAGCGCCTCGCGGGTGCTCTGCTCGTTTCGGGCTTGCCGATAGGCCCGCACCTCTGCCACCCGCGCCGCTTCGGCTTGGGGAACGAGGTGATGCAGACCCTTCACCGCCGGCTCGGCCATCACGAAGTCATTCACACCGACCACGATCCGCTGCTTGCTCTCGATTTGGCGCTGGTATTCGTAGGCGCGCCGCTCGATTTCACGCTGCGGATAACGCTGCTCAATCGCCGATACCATCCCGCCCAGCTCGTCGATGCGACGGAGGTAATCGGTGGCCCGCTGCTCGATCTGGTCGGTCAGCGCCTCCACCGCATAGCTACCCCCGAGCGGATCGACCAAATCGGCCACCCCCGACTCGAACGCCAGCACCTGCTGCGTCCGGAGCGCCAGCAGCGCCGACTGCTCACTTGGCAGCGCCAGCGCTTCGTCGTAGCCGTTGACGTGCAGCGACTGACAGCCCCCGAGGATCGCGCCGAGTGCCTGCACACTGTTTCGCACCACATTACACAGCGGCTGCTGCGCCGTCAGCATCGAGCCCGCCGTCTGGCAGTGGAAGCGCAGCATCTGGCTCTTTTCGTCTTTGGCGTAGAACCGCTCGCGCATGATTCGCGCCCACAGTCGACGCGCTGCCCGGAACTTCGCAACCTCTTCGATCAGGTTGTTGTGACCGTTGAAGAAGAACGACAGCCGAGGCGCAAACTCATCGACCTTGAGGCCGACCGCGATCGCCGCCTCGACATAGGCAATGCCGTCGGCAAGCGTGAACGCCACTTCCTGCACCGCGTCGCAGCCCGCCTCGCGAATGTGGTAGCCACTGATGCTGATGGTGTTCCACTGTGGCAGCTCGGCGTTACAAAACGAAAACAGGTCGGTAATCAGCCGCAGCGACGGACGAGGCGGGTAAATATAGGTTCCCCGCGCCATGTATTCCTTCAGGATGTCGTTCTGCACCGTCCCACCGAGGAGACGCCGCGACACCCCTTGCTCATCGGCGACCGCCACGTACAGCGCCAAAAGCGTCGATGCCGTCGCGTTGATCGTCATCGAGGTGGTGATCTTGTCGAGCGGCAGCCCGCCGAGCAGCACCCGCATATCGGCCAGCGAAGCGATCGACACCCCGACGCGACCGACCTCGCCCTTCGATAGCTCATGGTCGGGATCGCGACCCATCTGCGTCGGCAGATCAAAGGCCACCGACAGCCCGGTCTGGCCCCGCTGGAGCAAGTAGTGATAGCGCCGATTCGAGTCCTTGGCCGAGCCAAACCCGGCGTACTGCCGCATCGTCCACAGCCGCCCGCGATACATGTTCGGCTGCACGCCACGGGTAAACGGATACTCGCCCGGCAGCCCAATCCCATCGAGGTAATCGCTGCTCCCGCCGGTTTCCTCGGCCT
>CALLYL010000629.1 GCA_937859535.1 uncultured Myxococcales bacterium | reverse complement strand
CGCGCTCGATCTGACCATCCGGCTCCGTCCGGACGTGATCATCATGGATGTGATGTGTTCTAGATCACAAAAAAATGTAACAATTTTAAGGCATTCCATTGCTGTAGGTGTCGACTCACCAAGCGAAATCTAGCGTATCCGACGGGCAAGGTTGGCGATCGGAAGGCGCACGAAAGGCGCACGGTTCCATGGGAGAAGTCATCCGCAAAATGAAGGATGGCCGGTTCATTGGCTGGTACATCAGATTTCACGACAGCGATGGGAAGCGTAAAACCCGAGCGACCAAAGCGACTTCTTTCAACGACGCCAAGCGCATCCTCATCGAGATAGAAGCTCGCGTCGTTCGCGGCAAGCTCGGCATCGCGGATCGACCACAGCGAATCATCGTGGCACAGCTCGTCGAACGCTGGGTCGAGGAGTATGATCCGAATACTCGTGACCGACGGAAATGGTCCATGAAGGCCCGCCACGAGATAAGCCCGATGCTACCGCTGCTCGGAATGGACGCCTGCACATTTCGCGCCGCAGAAGCGCTAACGCTCAGCCGCACCCTCTCGGAGCGCTACCAAGCCAACACGATCCGCAGAAAGCTCGCGCTACTGTCGACGGTGTTTCACTGGGGGATGCGGAAAGGGCTCGTCGCTGCCAACCCGTTCGCTGGAGTCCGGCAACCGCAGCCCGTCTCTCGCGTCGAGTACCTTGCTCGCGAGGAAGTCCGGCAGCTCTTGGCAGTGGCGGACGCACGCAGTGATATGCGGGGAGCGGTGTTCGCGGTCGCGATACGCCTGGCTGTCTGTTCCGGACTGCGCGTCGGTGAAATCTTTGGCCTGACATGGCGAGACGTGGATTTTTCGACGGGGCTGATCACAGTCGCGCACAGCTATCGCAGCACCACCAAGAGCGGAAAGACCCGCCATGTGCCGATGACAGACGAGCTAGCGACGGCCTTGCGGACCTGGCGCAGTCAATGCCCATCCACGAAGGAAGGCGTGGTTTGCCCGATCCTGCTCAGCGGTAGCACACACTGGCATCAATCAACCCGCCGCCCTTGCCTAAAAAGCCTCTACAAGCGTGCTGGCTTGGCGATACCCGCTTCGCCCTGGCACGCACTGCGTCACACCTTCGCCTCGCACTTTCTGATGTCTGGAGGAGGCCTGCTGACACTGAAAACGCTGCTCGGTCACAGTGACCTCAAGATGACCAGCATCTACGCCCACTTGTCATCCGATCACGTCGCGGCTGAGGTCAAACGGCTCAAGTTCTAACCGTCGAGAGCCGCAGCCCCATTGGCTCGCCGCTTGAAAACGTAGTACATCCGGCTCTGGTCGCGCATTGACTATCAATTCTCACCCTCCCACCGGCCAAATGCCGCCATATGCTGCTGAGCTGGCCCGCATCGAAGTCTTGATGCAGAAGCTCTGTACCGATAGCACCAATCGCCAGCTTGGGCAGCTTGCCTGGGAACACATCGCCACCGGTGGCAAACGGCTGCGGGCACGGCTGGCAGTGCAGACGGTGTGCGCACACGGGGCACGTGCCGACCTCGGAATCGCGTGGGGTGCCGCCTGCGAGCTATTGCACAATGCGTCGCTGATTCATGATGACATTGAAGACGGCGATCGTTTCCGTCGCGGCAAGCCAGCGCTGTGGGCTCGTTACGGAACTGCGCAAGCGATCAATGCCGGAGACCTATGCATCGCGCTCAGTTATGCCGCGATTGCCTCCGTTCCGGTTTCCGATGCCGTGCGCTGGCAGCTCACGAGCGTCATGACCCAGGCGTCGCGGCGGATCGTCGAAGGCCAAGCGGCGGAACTCGACCTGTTGTCATCGGGTGTGCCAAGCTGGCGGGACTACGCAGCCTGCGTCGAGGGCAAGACGGCGGCACTGTTCGGGCTGCCGATCGAAGGGGCGGCACTTATCGCCGGTCGCTCGTGCGCGGAGGCCATGGCTCTGGCGCACAGATGTCGCCAACTCGGGCTGTTGTTTCAAATTCAGGACGACATCCTCGACCTCTTCGGCAGCAACGGACGCGACATGCCCGGCAGCGATTTGGCGCAGTCGGGGAAGGCGAGCGCGTTCGTCGTCGAACACCTGCGGCTACACGTCAGCGACGTCGACTGGCTGATGCGCATCCTGACCGCCCCGCGAAAGGAGACCTCACGCCAGCAGATCGACGAAGTGATCCAGCGCTTTGCGGACGGTGGCGCGCTCGCGGCGGTGTGGCAACGCATTGATGAGATCCGTTGCGAGCTCGTAGAGTCGCAGGAGATTTCGCGTGAACCGGCGCTGGCCGCACTGGTCCAAGAGTTTGTCGCTGCGGCGCTGCGCCCCGTCGAGCACACCCGACCCCGGGCCGTCGCCGATGGTCTGGGGAGTAACGGATGATCGCGCTCACACCAACGGTGCACGAGCGTTCACGGCCTGCGGGTCTTGTCCGAGTGAGCCGCAGTCCTCACCAAAGCCAGTCGGCTCCTCGGCAGTGCCGATGCCCGTGGACCGGAGCCAGCAAGTGATGAAATCGCTGGCTCACCAAAGGCTCACGCGGCACCAGAGGTTGGGCTTCAGCGACGAGCGTTGGCCTTGCTATGAATCCCGGATGTGATGATGCCGAAGATGGACGGGATCGAGACGGTGCGAGCGCTGACCACG
>CALLYL010000628.1 GCA_937859535.1 uncultured Myxococcales bacterium | reverse complement strand
CCCCACCGCCACCGGTCGAACAGCGGGTCATGACACCCGTCATGCCAGCTCCACAGCTCGATCACCTCCGTCAGCAGAGCGGCGCTCCTATAGGTACGGCACCTGATGAATCGGTTCGACTTCGCAGCGAACGCGATCAGTTTCGCCAGGAAGGCGACCAACTGCGCCAGGAGCGCGATCAGCTTCGCCAGGAACTCGCTCAACTACGCCGTGAACAGGAACAGTTGCGACACGATCGCGATCAACTTGCAAGCGAACTACAGCGGGCGCGGGCGCAGCCCTCCGCATCACGCAATCCCCCGCAGATTGACCAGCCATCGTCGACGCTGCCAGCCCAAGCGCTCCAGCTCCTGTTGCCGTTTTCCGTGAGCCTTGAACAGGCCTCCGATGCGCTCAAAGCGGGTGATGTGGCACACGCCCGCAACTTGATTCGAGATGCATCCTTTGGGCTCGCGGACCTGCGCGATCTGTTCGAATCATCGGGAACCTAATCCAGCAAGAGAACCGATCGGAGGCTGTCCTATTGTGACTCCGCATTGCCTCCGCTCTCGACGGACCCCGCACCGCCATCACGAAGCCCGAACAGAACGCCCAACACACACGCTGACAACAGCAGCGCCGAGATGAGCATCACCTGACGCCAGAACAGTTTGCGATGCTCGGCCACGACCGGATCAACCAGCACTGGTGGTGGAATCACCGAGGCCAGAGCTGGTTCCGGTTCACGCTGGGGCTGCCGCAGAGCAGGCACTGGAATCGCAGCGGTGGCCAGAGATCCCTGCGATGGGAGATGCACGATCACCGGCTGCTCAGTGGGCCGACTTATCAACGTCTGAACCTGGCTTTGTGGTGGCGAGACATGCAGCGCTTGAATTGGCGAACTGATCTGGATGGAGAGCCAGGGTCCGCCCTCTCCACCGAGCTGGAAGCGCATTCCCGAGGTCAAGGGAATCGCACCTCGCACCGCCACTCCGTCCTCACGGAAGGTACCGTTGGCACTGTTGAGATCGACCAAGTACAGGCCGTCTTGGCGAACCTCAATGCGAGCGTGAGTTCGTCCGACCAGCCGGTCACGATCCGGGTCAAACCGGACGTTGCAGATTCGCTCGCGACCTAGAAGCAGTGCCCCCGGTGCCTGGGGCAGAGGAAAGCGCTGGCCCAGCAGAGAACCGCTTTCGACGACGAGAAAGCCGGCAGGAACCGCTCCCGCCATCAGAGGAGAAAGTGTTGTTTCAGTCATCTTAACACCCTACGAACTGGAACAAGCAAACGCTGGCCCACCAATTGCTTTGCCAATGTCGCGGAGCCTAGGTCAGCCGCTTCCCATCTGGCAAGAGGGAAGAGTGCCCTTCGATCGCCAACCCATGGTATAGGCAGCGCTGCATAGGATAAGAGAAGAGAGGACCAAGGAATGCTCGATTCGCTTCTGTCTTGTCCATTGGCTAAGGTCGGCAAAGCCGCCCAAACGGCCCCCGAGCCCATCGACAACGATCCGCTGCTGCTACAGTTTAACAGCGCGGTTGCGCCGTACAGTACCAACAAGCTGGGAGTAGACTGGCGACTCATCGAGCGGGTGGGCACCGAGCTAGCCGGGCTGCGCTGCGAGCTAAAAGTCTACGGATATTTGGCACTTGCGGTGTTTCATAACGGACTCGAAGGTGGTTCCTCCTTCTTGCAGCTCGGCGCGGTCCTGATCTCGTTGGGGGATATCCTCTCGGGGGCATCCAGTCGCTGTATGCCTGTCAGTGTTTCCAGTCGACAAAAACAGTTGAAGTGGCTTTCGGACGAGCTGAGCCTGCTCATCAAAGTCAATCCGCCAAAGCCCGCTCAGTATCAAGATTTTGCCGCGTGTGTGGCTGCCGCTGAACAGACGGCAGAGCAGGCAGGAACTGCGCTGGGACTAAGCTATCCGCTGCTCCGAGAACTCAGGGAAGCACTGAAGGAACACCAGCAAGCGATTCCAGCACCGGTGCCGGAAAGCGCCCCAGTTGTAACGCCTGCGCCGACGACTGCCCCTGTGGCTGCATTAGCCCAGGTCACGACCCCCGCCGCCCCGCCCCTTGTCACGGCGACACCAGTTCCTGCTGTGACCACTGCGTCGATTGTGGCACCACCGACCGTTTCTGTGGCACCATCGACCGTTTCTGTGGCTCCGCCGTCAACGGATTTCAACGTGGCCGATCTGAGCATGGCCGCCGTCGAAGATCAGCTCTCTTTGTTGGTTGTCCGACTCACCTCCCATCTACGCAGCGAGTCCCCTGAAAGTCCCTCATCGTACTGGCTGCTACGAGCGCTGCGCTGGGCACCTCATGAACTGCTCAAGCCAGAGCGGATCGCTGAAGCGCTGGCGAACAAAGGGAAGTCTCAGATTCCGCCACCGCAAGGTCATGCGCGACTCCGGAAGGACTTCACCCAGCGACTTGCGGAGGGTCAGTATCAAGAAGTTGTTATGGAGTGCGAGGAACTCTTTTCTCTCTGCCCCTTGTGGCTCGATCTACAGCGCTTTGTCATTGCCGGACTTGCAGGGATGGGTGCGGAGCTGGCTCGTTGTGCCGTGCAACATCAGTTGAGCCTGCTGTTGGAGCTGTGTCCACAACTTACTGAGCTGCGCTTTTCGGATCGTGAAGGGACTCCGTTTGCCGACGCTGAAACAGTTCGCATGTTGCAATCCCAAGGCGAACCGCGTAGTGCGAGCGGCAAGGCAACGTCAACCAAAGAGAGCCCGCAGCAACCCATTCCCGAAGAACTCGGCGCCGGTGTACAGTTTCTGCAAAGGCTGCTTGGTCAGGCGAACTCCGGTGCAGAACGGTTCCTGCTCCGGCTCCGCTTGGGAGAGTTTTTGCTGCAAAATCAGCGCAGTGACATCGCAGTTCCAATCGTGAACTTACTGCTGGCAGATATCGATTCCCACCGACTAATGGAGTGGCAGCCGGAACTGGTTTCCAAGACCCTACGGTTGGCAGTGCGCGCAGCACGAGCGGCGGAACTCGATGCCGACAAGAGAGCCATTCTATGGAATCGCATCTGTCAGGTCGCTCCGGCAGAGGCCGTTGATCTGGGGCCTGAGTTGCTTGCGCCAAGCTAGTCCTCGAACGTGTGAGACGGTTTGAGAAGATCGGCTTGCAAACATCGGACCACTTTGCTACGCCCTTCACATCCGGCGGATATGCCGTACTTTTTCTCGGAGGCCCACGTCACATGGCAGCAGCCCCAGGCAAAGATGGTGCAGTCGCTCCACAAGAGCGCATCAACATCAAGTACAAGACCGATACCGGAGGAGCCGTTGAAGAAGAGGAGTTGCCCCTCCGCCTCCTAGTGACGGGTGATTTCATCGGTCGTCCCGATGCGACTCCCATCGAAGAGCGAAAGCCGATCAACATCGACAAGAACAACTTCGATGAGGTGCTCAAGAGTCAGCGCATCGGTATGAAGATGCAGGTTGACAACACCCTCTCAGGAAAGGCTGGCGATCAGCTGGGGGTCGACCTGAGCTTCGCCAGCATGAATGACTTCGAGCCAGAAGCGATCGCCCAGCAGGTTCCGGAGCTGCGCGAACTCCTGGAACTACGCGAAGCGCTGACAGAATTGAAGGGTCCGCTTTCCCAGAACGCAGAGTTCCGCAAGCGGCTTCAGAAGCTGCTCGATGATGAAAACGAGCGCGGAAGCATTCTGGATGAGATCGGTTTGGGAGCAGGACAGTCGTAATCACTGCCGAGTGTCGGATGTGATCTACGTGAAGTTCGTAGATTTTTTAGGGAATCAGCGCGGAAGCTGCGCTGTTTCAAGAAATGGAAGGAGGAGCCGTGGCACAAGAGTCGCCTGTGGCCAAACCGGCCCAGCAGCACATCGAAACGGAGCATCTGGCTCCCGCTGCGAGCGTGCTGGATCAAATCATTGACCAGACCCTCGCCGCCAAAGTTGATGCCAGCAAGCCGCTGATGCAAAAAGGCGTCCGCGCACTGCTGCGCCAGATCCTGGCAGCCAAGGGTGAAAGCAAGGCGGTAGAGGGCACCAAAATTGATCGCTCTGCCGTCGATCGAGCCATTGCTGAGCTTGATAAAAAGCTCGGCCAACAGCTCGACAAGATTCTGCACAACGAAAAGTTTCAGCAGTTCGAGTCAGGCTGGCGCGGACTCAAGTTCTTGGTGGAGCGAACAGACTTTCGCCAAAACGTCCGCATCAGCTTGCTAAACGTCAGCAAGCAGGATCTGTACGACGATTTCAAAGATGCTCCGGAGCTGTTTCAGTCCGGGCTCTACTATCACGTTCACAAGGCTGAGTACGGTCAGTTTGGTGGCAAACCCTACGGTGCCATCATCGCCAACTACGACTTCGGTCCCGGCGAAACGGACGTCGAACTGTTGCGCTTTGCTGGTGGTGTGGCCGCCATGGCGCACGCTCCGTTTATTGCGGCTGCGGGCGCGCAGTTCTTCGGACTCGACAACTTCGAGGCTCTGCCGCGACTCAAGGACATACGAAGTCAGTTTGAGAGCAAGCAGTTTATCTCGTGGCGGAGTCTGCGTGACTCCGAAGATGCACGCTACATCGGACTGACGTGTCCTCGCTTTTTGCTGCGCAGACCCTATGGCGCAGAAAATCCGGTGAAGTCGTTCAACTACTCCGAAGAGAGCAAGACGCACAACGACTTCCTCTGGGGAAACACCGCGTTCGCTTTTGCAACGCGACTCACCGAAAGCTTTGCGAAGTACCGCTGGTGTCCGAACATCATCGGTCCGCAAGGTGGCGGGACCGTCGAGCAGCTACCAGTTCACTTATACAAATCGGATGGCGATCTGGTCCAGAAGATCCCAACCGAAGTGCTCATTCCTGAAGTCCTAGAATACGATCTGTCGGAAGAGGGTTTTATCGCGCTGACGATGAGAAAAGACAGCGACAACGCTTGCTTTTTCTCCGCCAACTCGATTCAGAAACCGAAGACGTTTGGACAGAGTCCAGAAGGAAAAGCGGCGGAGACGAACGCTCGCCTCGGCGCACAACTGCCGTATATGTTCATCATCTCGCGACTTGCGCACTACATCAAAGTGCTCCAGCGCGAAGCGCTCGGCACGGACAAAGAGAAGAAGGATCTCCAGAACGATCTGGACAAGTGGATCCGTCAGTACGTGACTGAGGATGACAATCCGATGCCCGGCATCCGCGCTCAGCGTCCGTTGCGAATGGCGGAGATCAAAGTGGAAGATGTTGCGGGTCGCCCTGGTTGGTACTCGGTCGGTCTCAAGGTAAGGCCGCACTTCAAGTACATGGGGGCGTCGTTCACACTCTCACTGGTTGGTCAGCAAGGCCCACCAGGTAAGTAGTTTTGTCGGCGCGGAAGGGATGACTCTCCGCGCCTTTTTCCATCACCCGATTCCGACCATAAGGAGAAGCAACCATGGCACTTCAAGCGCATATGACCGTCGAAGGAACCGAGCAAGGCAAGATCGAAGGCGACTGCCCGATGAAGGGGCGAGAGGGGACCATTGAAGTCCAGCAATTTGACCACGAAGTCTATATGCCTCACGACAACAACAACGGTTTGCCGACGGGCAACGCCGTTCACAAGGCGCTGGTAATCTGCAAGGAGTTCGACAAAGCGACTCCCAAGCTGTACAAGGCGCTGACCCGTGGCGAGCGCCTAAAGGCCGTCGAGATCAAGTGGTATCGCATCAAGCCCGACGGCAAACAGGAACACTACTTCACCCACAAGATGGAAGACGCGATCATCGTCTCCATCAAGCCGTACATGAAGAATCGTCTCGACCGTGACAAGGAAGACTACAAGCACATGGAAGAGGTCAGCTTCACGTACCGCAAGATGACCTGGAACTTCGAGCCCGGTGGCATCGGAGCCGAGGCCGACTGGCGCGAACCGCCGGTGTAAGTGAGGG
>CALLYL010000627.1 GCA_937859535.1 uncultured Myxococcales bacterium | reverse complement strand
CGTTGGTCTGTTCGATGTGACCGCCGGGTCCGTTCAGCATTCGGACGTGCTGCTGAAACATCCGCAGCGGCTCGTAACCGGGCGGGATGTAGCAGTTGAAGCTGCTGTCCGATGATTCATCGATCGCTGCGCCAAGCTGCGGCGGGTCGCCAAGCACATCCTTCCAAGTTAGCGCCAGTTCTTCGACATCTAGTAGGCGCAGCAGGGTATCTCGCGACGGCGAAACCTGGCCGTTCTCGATGTTCTTGATGGTCCGTTCCGAGAGTCCAGCGCGCTTGGATAGCTCGCTGCGAGACAGATGTGAGGACTCCCTTCGCTGTCGAAGTAACGCCGAGAATCGCTGAAACTGGTCGGGCAGTAGGAACGATCGCTGCCCCAGTTCCAGTGCCGCCACCCGGTCTTCCACGAACGTTGCGACGCGACGGAGCTGTTCTGTGTGCTCGTTCCAATCGGAGTCGCTTGCGCGCGATGCGACCTCTTTCATCGTGTCCATCGCCTGCGCGAGATAGTGGCGCGCCGTCCGCAGAAGCTGCGCCAGCGCCGATGGGAGTCCATGGTCCGCGATGTCATCAACTGAGATGGCTTCTGTTTCCGTCCATGATTCGGCCTGGGCAGCGGCTTCGTTCGGCATGGGCCGTTCTTACCATGAGTGCATCAGCCAGGCGCACCAGTATTCAGACGGCAAGCTGCCGGTAGCGAGTACGCACCTACTCGTTTCCAGAGGGCATTCAGCGACCAGCTACTCGGTGCCCCCTGGCTTTCCCTCTCTATTCTATCTCGTCGGGAAGTGCGCCTCCTAAGCTCCGGTTTACCAAACTCAACCAGGCGATTCGGGCAATCGCAGCAAGAGGACGCTTCCCCATGAACGACACAGTTTTTCCAGCTCCAAGACCGCTTACCAGCAGCACAGAGCCATCACCGGACAGACCCGCTCACCCAAGTTTTCCATCGAGCATGTCTGGCGCTTACCAATCGCTAGCGTCAAAACACCCGCACGCATTTTACCGCCTCTGTCTGGCCGTTCTTTGCGAGCGTTGGGCCGCGTTCATGCTCATCTCGACGGCGGCGCTCATGCTCTGCGAGCGTTTCGGATTCCCACAAGCCGATGCGCTGCACCTGTTGGGAATCGCGAGCGCAGCCAATTATGTCGGCTCTCTGCCCGGCGGTTATCTGCTCGATCGAACCACCAACGGCCGTCGAGGAATTGGAATCAGCAGCCTCATCCTACTACTCGGCTACACCACTCTGTCTCTGCCGTATCGACCCGCGTTGTACGTCGCCTTCGCGCTACTCTTCGTTGGACACTCTCTGTACAAACCTAGCACCCAGCGCATCCTTGCATCGCTGTACGCGACGGGAGATAGCAGGCTCGAAGGTGCCCAAGTGCTCCTTCACATCACCGCCAACATCGGGGCGGCGGGAGGTTCTCTGCTCGCAGGAATGCTGGTTCATCATGCAGGCTGGGGCGTAACCTATGCCAGCGCCGCCTGCATCATGAGCGTTGCCGGAGTCTTGTTATGGCCATCCCAAACTAATCGCGGATGCTCCAAGTCATCGACGGTAGATGCGCCGGTACGGACCCAAATCGCAACCCCCATCTCGACTCCCAACAGCTCGCAGATCATCGCAGGACTCACGCTTGCGATGTTCCTATTCACACTCTGCACAGCGCAAGCAGAGGGCGCACTCCTACTCTGGAGCAAGGACCGAATCGACCGCGTTGTCCTCGGATTCGAGGTTCCGATCGCGTGGTTCCTGGCCTTCCCCGCGATCCTTGTTCTGCTGCTCGCACCGATGCAACTCGCACTCCTTCCGAGACTCAAAAGGAGCATCGGCACAAGCCGACTCGTCGCCCTGGGTCTGGTCGCCGCCGCCCTTTGTTTCGCGGTCCTCTTGCCCACAACCCTGTGGACCCATCGCGTCAGCCTGGCCTGGCTTGCCGCATCGCTGTCGTTCTTCGTCCTCGCTGAACTGCTCGTCGCACCACTCGGCCTCGCGCTCCTCCTTCGCAGCACGTCTCCCCGCTTCATCGGTGTCGTCACCGGCCTCTGGTACGGAGCTGGCGCGCTCGGCTATTTCGTCGGTGGTGAAATCGGCATGCTCTGGTCACGCTGGCCAACGCAGCGCGTGCTGCTTCTGCTGACCGCGCTTCCCATCGTCGGAGCCATCGTTCTGGCCACTCTCACGCGACAGCCCATCGCAAACCCGACTGAACCATAGCCATCAAGGCATTGCGCATATCACCAACAGCTCTCTATATGAGGCAATCGGCTGACGGTGTAGGTAGCGTAGCAATGACATGACGAAACGGAACACAAAAGAAGTCCGACCAAGCCCAGTCGAACGCAGCCCCCGGACCCACGCCACCTCATCCAAGCCCGATCAGAACGAACAGAACAGCAAGCTCACCGACGGGGCGTACTTTTGGCTTGACGGGTACCGTTTCGTCTCCGTTGTAATTAGAAAGCGCTTGCGTTTTCCCTGCGATGTACTAGGCCGCGCACCGTGCTGTGTAAGCTAGTGGTCATCCGATCGTGGGGAGTGCTGGCTGGTTCCTGCCAAGATGCAGATCGTGTTTACGGCGTGCTACCTGGCCAAACTTTTCTTTCCCCCCCACTCAGAGAAGGAAGGTATCAAATCTTCTGCTCGACTAATCGTCGGTGTCGAGGAGCGAAAACCGGGTCACTGATTCGTCGGGCACGGGTGGGATGCTTCGCC
>CALLYL010000626.1 GCA_937859535.1 uncultured Myxococcales bacterium | reverse complement strand
CAAGCTCACCGGCTCGATCAACAATAGCAACACGCTGGTCATCTTCATCAACTAAATCCGCATGAAGATCGGCGTGATGTTTGGCAGCCCCGAGACCACCACCGGCGGTAACGCACTCAAGTTCTACGCTTCGCAAAGGCTCGATATCCGTCGCGTCGGAGCACTCAAGCAGGGCGAAAAGGTCGTCGGCAACCGCACCCGCGTCAAAGTCGTCAAAAACAAGCTCGCCCCACCGTTCCGCGAGGTCGAGTTTGACCTGATGTACGGCGAGGGCATCAGCCACGAAGGCGACCTGGTCGATCTGGGAGCCGAAGCCGGCATCATCGAAAAGTCAGGCGCGTGGTTCGCGTATGGCGGCGAGCGCATCGGCCAGGGTCGCGAAAACGCCAAGGAATATCTGAAGACCCATCCCGAGATGGCCGAAACCATCGAGGCCGCAATCCTTGAAAAGCACGGCATCAAGCGTCAGGGGTCCGAGCCCACACCCGCCGCAGTTGCCGAGCACACCGCACCACCGACCGGACGGAAGTCCAAGTCCGCTGGCTAGTCACACGGATTAGTCGACGATCTCAGGTCTGCCGACTGGTTTGGTTTTGCCGGCTGGCTTGGTTGCGGGTCCAGTGGCCGGTGGCTTTCCAGCGGGTGGCTTGCTGGTGGCGAGGCCCGTCGCTTGGGACTTGACCACTGGCTTACCCACCACCGTACTCGGCTTGGCAACACCGGTGGCTGGCTTGGTCGGCCCCGGCCTATTGGTGTTACCTGCTGGTCTTGGGGTGCCAGCACCAGACGTCGGCTTGCTGATCGTCGCCGGCTTCGGCGGTTCGACCGGATCGAGCGCAATGGTCAAGTTGACATCGCTGCCGACGTTCGCATCCACCGTTTGGTCTTTGTAGTTTGGCCGATGAATGATGAGCTTGATGGGCTCTTTGCCACGCGGCCAGTCCTTCTTCATCGGGGTCATCCCAATCGAGCGACCCGAGCCCGCCAACAGCACATCGGCCCCAGCCGGGGTGCTCTCCACCGACAGCAAGATGTTGCGACGCTCCACCTTGATCGGCTGTGTTCCCGGTGACGGCGAGTCATCACGAAGCACCCGCACCGCAATCGCGACGATGAGCGACAGGGCGACAATCCCTGCCGCAGCCATCACCGCCCAGCGCCGACGCCGCTGAGCCGGAGACATCGACAGACTGCTCTGCCCCGCTGAGCCTCCGAGGGTCGACTGGCGATTGAGCCCAGAGTTCGAGTCTTTTTCGGCCTTTTCCTTCGCAGCCTTGAGTCGATTTCCCGTAGGCGTGTCATCGTCCCCCGGCGACGACTGCGCCGCCGCCACCGGTGGAATCGCTACACCCGACGCGGCCTGAGGATTCGGCGGTGTCAGCCCTTGCGCAAAACCCGGAATCGGGATGTTGGCCGACGACAAGCTGAAGCCCGGCGGCATCCGCACAATCGCGTGCGCCGTCGTCGGATACGCCACCGCCAGCCCATCCAGCTCGCCCGTCACTTGCCGCATCGTGGGCCGGTCGGCCTTGCTCTTGATGAGCAGGCGATGCACCACCGCCGACAAGTTGACTGGCACATACGGTGCCGCGTCTTTGATCGGGGTCGGCTCGTCATAGATCTGCTTCGCCAGGATTTCGCCCTGGGCCCCCGTGAACGGCGGCTTACCGACGAGCATTTCGTACATAATCACGCCGAGCGAGTAGACGTCCGCTTTGTCATCGACGTTGCCCGCTCCACGGCACTGTTCCGGTGCCATGTACTTGGGCGTGCCCATGACCACGTCCGCCGCCGTCTGAGCCGCACCTTGATTCAGCTCTGCCGCCACCTTGGCGATCCCGAAGTCGAGCAGCTTCACCCGAATCCGTCCCGGAGCCTCCGGGTCAGGATCAGCAATCAGCATGATGTTGTCTGGCTTCAAGTCTCGGTGGATCAACTTCCCGTCGAGACGTAGCTGCCGGTTTTTCCCCGCCGTCGGGGTTGGTGGAAAAGGAGGAGAAACAGAGAGGCAGGAGTTACGTGAACGCTCGTCGGACGGAATTTGCAAACAGGCAGCAGAAGAAACGTATCGCAGACCTCGTAAAAGAATGCGAAAATAACATTGTGTACATCTACGGTCCTTACCCGCCTGCTGCGGGGAGAACGAAGTGGCGGATTGTGATCTACGACCCAAGCACGGGCAAGCGAAAGAGCCTGTGCGCTGATACGCGCCCTTCGGCAGAGTTGCTAGCGGTGCAACTGCGGCGGCAGACGGAGACGAAGCCGGTGCCGACGGTGTATGAAGCGCTCGGGCAGTGGATTGACGAAAAACGGGCGGCGTGGCGGAACCCGGATACCGTCGCACGCAGCGTCGAAAAGCGGGTCACAGTGTGGATTCCCGATGTGCCGGTCGATGAGATCGACGCCGCGCGAGCGTCGGCGC
>CALLYL010000625.1 GCA_937859535.1 uncultured Myxococcales bacterium | reverse complement strand
GACTATGCGTTAGGTCCACCACCGTCGATTCGATCCCGAGTCGGCATGGTCCTCCATCGAGGATCATTGGCAGATGAGGCAGGCTGCGCTGGACGTGCTGGGCCGTCGTGGGCGACACCGATTCGCTGCGGTTGGCACTTGGGGCGGCCAGCGGGAGCTGTACCGCGTGCAGCAGCGCGAGCGCCACCGGATGAGCCGGGACGCGAATCGCGACCGAATCGAGTCCCGCACTGACCACCGACGGAATCAGTGCTCCACGCGGCATCACGATCGACAGCGGACCCGGCCAAAAGCGTTGTGCCAGTTGCTCGGCCCAAGGGGACCAGCTTGCGGAGATCCGCTTGGCCGAAGCGATGTCGGGAACGTGAACAATCAGCGGATTGTGTCGAGGTCGACCTTTCTGCTCATAGATGCGCAATACCGCCTGTTCATTCGTCGCATCGGCACCGAGACCATAGACGGTTTCGGTGGGAAACGCGCAGACCTCTCCCGCCCGCAGCAGCAGCACCGCACGCTCGAGAGACTCCGGACCCACGGGAAGGATTGGTGCCAGCGTCATCGTTCACGCATTCCGTTTCCGTCGTCGCAGCCATCGTTGAAGTAGCCGCCCCGTCAAGCCGACCACGGGTAGCAGCCCCAGCAGCGAGCCCGGTCCAGGCGAACCGCCCACAACGCAGCCACATCCCGTCGGTGTAAACGACATCGAGCCCCCTGGACCGTTTGGATCGACGGCCACCGGACAGCCATCCGCCGCTGCGCATGACAAGGCCAGCGTGATGTTTTGAGCGATCCGTGGGCCGCCCGCGTTCACTAGCATCACGTGATGGCTCTGGTTGCGAGCAAGTGACACTGTCGCCGTCCAACTGCTATTGGTCATGCCTAGCTGTACGTCGACGAGCCGATCGTAGGTACCGTTCCCTTTGGTGTCCCACGTGACCGGCATTCCTCCGGATCGAACCGCGAGCTGGAGTTTGGGCGCGAGCGAGGTTGCGTTGGGGTCGATGCTGTTACAGACCGCTCCCGCAGGCAGGGTGGTGAACGAGAAGGTCACCGTGTCCGCCGACGCTGGCATGTCGAAGCGCCACTGGGCATGGCCCGGCCAGATTTTCTTCGCATCCGAGTCGAGGCAGAGCATGCGATGAGGAGTCTGTACCTTGATGACGCGATCGCATTGGCTGAGCACGCCATGAAGGGTCAGTGCGTCGGTGGTCTTCTGCGCAGCATCGGCCCCGAGGGTTGCCGCTTGTCTTGTGATTTCATCGACGAAGATCTGGGCCAATTCGGTCATCGACGGTCCCGCGATCGTGCCTTCGAGCGCAGTGAGTACCGCCTGGTCGAACGCGGTTCGCTTCTGGACCGCTGCGGCACTTGCGTCGAACGGATCGCCGGTGACGGCTTTGCGCGCCCGCCACAGAGCGCCAGAAAACGGGTTGGCGTCCTCATGGACCTCGCCAACGCGGTCGTTGCTACAGTGCAGCGTGTTATCGAGATCGCGGAGGCCCGCGCCCGGCAGGCCCGTAAAGTTGTTCTTCGCGTATTCACCGACAGGGCTGTTGCCGGTCAGCGCGGAAGAAAAATAGTCGGCCAGGCCTTCGTTCATTGCCCCGGGATCATCGCTGATGCCGAATCCATCGAGGCCAACCGAGATGGTCAGCTTGTTCCGCGACGAAATCATCGCGTGCGTAAACTCGTGATAGATGACGTCTGCGTCCATCGAGTAGTTGGCTTTGGCACCCATGCCAAACGCGATCATGTCGCCGGGCACACCGAGAATGAAACTGCTGTAGCCACCGCCGACGTCACCCGGAGAAAAGAACGCGTTCTCGAAGGGACTGAGGGGGAACGCGGGGTTTGTGGCCTGGGCGCTGTTGTTCAAGTTCGGCATGCACAGGTTGGTCAGCAGCGGGAATGGTCGAGGGGCACCTCCCGTCGAGATTCTGAGCCGAAAGTCATTTACGCCCATGCCCGCGAACAGTGTGCGGAAGCGCGTGTAGATATTGGCGCTGTGCCAGTACATGTGCGCTTCGCCGAAGGAGTTCTTGTTGGCGTCGTTCTTCGTGGGGCAGCGACCATCGCTGGCTCCGATGAGTGGCGAGAACTGGTTGTAGTCGCCAGCGGCGGTCGCCAGGCTCTGCATCGGCTCGCACAGGTGAATCGGGGTGGTGCCTCCACCGGGAATTCGCAACGTCATGTTGTCGATGCAGTTGAGGCCGCGCAGCAGTGTGCTGGTCAGCGCTCGTGCGCCACTTCCCGTTGGAGAAAAGGGTCCGGTGTCGCCGCTCGGGATGCCAGATGCATCGACGTTGCTGGTCGTTGCGGGGTTGTAGCGATAGACGCCAAACTGGTTCAGAAACTTGAGCCGCTCGACACGCCGAATCAACTCACCGGTGTGTGCATCGACCAGGTATTGGGCGTGCTCCAGTGCCGACAAATCGATTCGTGACACCACATAGGCCAATCGTCCGCTCTGATTGTCGATGATTAGCTGAGGGTCACCGACTGTGCCCGCTCCAAGGGTGCGCACCGCCCGCTGCGCATCCTCCGGAGTGAGCGACGGAATCGGATTGATTTTTGCCAGTACCTCGCTCGGAACCACGTCGCGGGCCAGTCGCACCACCTGGCCCTCCGCAGAAATTCGCACTACCAGATCGCTCGCCCACACCGTCAGCCCGAGGTGTCGTTGTGCGTAGCGAACCACATGGCCATTTCCAACCGGAACCAACTCTGCCGGGGCCAGATCGCTAGGAACCAAGTTGGGATCGGTGCGACGTAGCTCGATGAGATAGCGCTCGGCAACTGTTAGCGGATCGGTGCCCGGAGACGGTGAGGACAGTGCACCGATCAGCAATCGGGGCGTCCCATCGGTAGCTCGTGAAAGCACAGACTTACCAGCGCTTGGCGGAACACCAGACCCAGAGGTGGCCGCAGCCAGCGCATCCGGGCAGGACATTGGAATCCAAAGCGAAAGCGAGGCCAGAGCCCAAAGCCGCGAAAAACGCGTAGTTCGCATGGGACGCTCCTTGCACGCCGATTTGGTAATCAGCGCAGTGTGGGGGATGCTTAGCAGATATTGTCAGGCGGCAAAGCCACAAAATCACGCGGTGAGTCAGCGGCGATCGGGAATTTTTCGCTTGCGTCTATTCTGCTTCCGAAGAAAATCCCTCCGGCCCATCCCTGTGGCTGGATGTGGCCTGTGGAGCCAATATCGTGATTTCCGATCTCTCTCGCGTCCGTAACATCGGGATCTCCGCGCACATCGACAGCGGTAAGACCACGCTCACCGAACGAATCCTCTTCTATACCAAGCGCATCCACGCCATCCATGAAGTCAAAGGCAAGGATGGTGTCGGCGCGAAGATGGACAGTATGGATTTGGAGCGTGAGCGCGGCATCACCATCCAGAGCGCGGCGACTTACTGCTCGTGGAAGAACCACCACGTCAACATCATCGACACCCCGGGACACGTCGACTTCACAATTGAAGTCGAGCGCGCACTGCGAGTTCTCGATGGTGCCATCCTCGTGCTGTGTTCGGTGGCCGGTGTCCAGAGTCAGTCGCTCACCGTTGATCGCCAGATGCGGCGTTACCGTGTCCCGCGCATCGCCTTTATCAACAAGTGCGATCGCACAGGCGCGAACCCGCTGCGCGTCAAGAATCAGCTTCGCGAGAAGCTGGGGCACAACCCGGTGCTACTCCAGTTGCCGATCGGACTTGAAGACAAGTTCGAGGGTGTCATCGACCTCATCACCATGGAGGCGGTCACGTTCTCCGGTGACAACGGCGAAGAGATCCACCGCAACCCGATCCCGGCGGACATGAAGTCGCAGGCCGACAAGGCTCGCGAGGAAATGCTCGACACGGTCTCGATGTTTTCGGATGCGCTCACCGAAGCGATCCTTGAGGACCGGGTCACCCCGGAGCTGATCCGTGAAGCGATTCGTCGCGGCACGCTGGATCTGAAGCTCACGCCGGTGATGATGGGTTCAGCCTATAAGAACAGGGCGGTACAGCTCTTGCTCGACGGTGTGACCTACTATCTTCCCTGTCCGTCGGATGTCGAAAACGAAGCGATCGACATCGACAGTGCCGAAAGCAAGAAGATCAAGCTGGCGTCGGACCCAACCCTTCCAACGGTGGCGTTGGCGTTCAAGCTTGAAGACGGGCGCTACGGCCAGCTTACCTACATGCGCATCTACCAAGGTGCGATGAAAAAAGAAGACGTCATCCAGAACACCCGCACCGGCAAAAAGGTGAAGGTGGCTCGTCTGGTTCGTATGCACTCCGACGACAAGGAGGACATCAACGACGCCGGCCCGGGTGACATCGTGGCCATGTTCGGCATCGACTGTAACTCGGGCGACACGTTCACCAATGGCTGGAACGTGGCGATGACCTCGATGTACGTGCCTGATCCGGTCATCAAGCTGGCGATTAAGCCGGCGGATCAGAAGGCGCAGATGAACATGTCGAAGGCCATCCAGCGCTTCACCAAGGAAGACCCGACGCTGCGATGCGAGGTCGATCCAGAAAGTGGCGAGACGCTGCTGGCGGGCATGGGCGAGCTTCACCTCGACGTCTACATCGAGCGCATGAAGCGCGAGTACAACGCCGTTGTGCAGGTGTCGCCGCCGCAGGTTGCCTACCGCGAGACGGTGACGCAGCGTGCCGACTATAACTACACCCACAAGAAGCAGACGGGTGGTTCTGGTCAGTACGGTAAGGTCATGGGCTACATCGAGCCATGTGCCGAGCAGGACTTCGAATTTGTTGACGAAGTGACCGGCGGTACGGTTCCTCGCGAGTTCATCGCCAGCGTCGAAAAGGGCTTTAAGTCGATGGTCGCCAAGGGACAGCTCATCGGCTTCCCTGTGGTGAACGTCCGGGTCTGCCTGAACGACGGTGGTTCGCATGCCGTCGACTCGTCGGACATCGCGTTCCAAGAAGCAGCGCGTGGTGCCTGGCGCGAGGTCTATCAGAAGGCCAAGCCGCACATCCTGGAGCCGATCATGAAGGTCGCGCTGGAAGGCCCGAGCGACTATCAGGGCAACATGTTGTCGACGCTGATGGCTCGTCGAGGTATGATCATCGGAACCACCGAGTCCGATGGTATGTCGACGGTCGAAGCAGAAGTTCCGCTTGCCGAAATGTTCGGTTATGCGACGACGCTGCGCTCGGCGACCCAGGGCAAAGCCGAGTTCTCGATGGAGTTTTCGCGCTACGCCCCCGTCCCGTCCAGCATCGCCGAAGAGCTGATTGCCAAGGCGAAAGCGAAGGCCGGCGAGAAGAAGAAGTAGCCAGGAGGCCACCCATGTATCGCAAAGATGTGAACGAACGGAGCCCGCTACGGATTCTTGAAAAATCGAGCCACGGTGGCCTTGGTCGCGGCAACCTTGGTGTTGCCATGGCGCGGGCTGGCGTTGGCAAGACCGCGTTCCTGGTGCATGTTGCGCTCGACGACTTGATGCGCGACCGCAAGGTGTTGCACGTCTCGCTGGATTCTCCCGTCGACCACGTCAAGAGCTGGTACGACGCGGTGTTCCAGGATCTGGTCAAGACCGCTGAGCTGACCGATCAGACCGCCACCCAGGAACTGATCAACAAGAACCGGATCATTCAGGCCTACAGCCTGCATGGTCACGGTGGATCGAACGAGTTTTCGATCGCCAAGCTCAAGCACTCCATCGAGCTGCTATCGCAGCACGCGCAGTTTGTGCCCGATGTGGTCATGATCGATGCCTACGACTGGTCGCGGGCGACGTTAGAAGAGGCCGCCGAGCTGCGTGCGCTGGCGAAGCATCTGAACGTCGAGTTGTGGATGACGGCGCTCACCCACCGCCATCAGACCGGCCCGGATGCCCCGGATAAGGTGCCGCCGCCGTGCGATCGCTTTGCTAGCCTGATCAGCCTGGTGGTGTTCCTCCAGCCCATCGACAAGAACCTGTCGGTGCGGCTGCTGAAGGATCACGACACCGAGGTGGTCTGCGACACGCACCTCATGCTGCACCCCGACACCATGCGGCTCGTCGATGAGCGGGCACCGAACTCCCCGGCCAGCGACCTTCCTCCGTCGGCGTACACGCTTCTGTCGGGTGGGGCGATTGGGGCCGAAGCCGAGTTTGGGGCATGCGCTGAGCGCTACGGACTCAAAGAAGAGAACTACTCGTTCGAGGGTCATCCCGTGGCCCGGACCCGGGGTCTGCGGCTGCTGACGAACGAAGAACTCCGCGACGGTGATGTCAGTCTGGCCTATGTGTCGGCGACCATGCACCGGCCGTATCACCAGAACCCGACGCTGCGCAAAGTGCTCCAGAGCATTTGGCATCAGGTGAACTCGTCGCAAGAGGTGTTCATCATCGGCGTCATTCAGCGTGACGACACCGTCAAGGGCGGGACTGGTTGGGCGGCAGAGCTGGCCCGTCATCAGGGCAAGCCGCTTCACGTCTACGACCAAGAGCGTCGCTCCTGGTTCACCTGGAGCCATACGGCCCGGCAGTGGCAGGCCTCGAAACCGGCCATTACCCACAGTCGCTTCACAGGGACTGGCACGCGTAGCCTAAGCGACGACGGACGCGCTGCGATCGTCGAGTTGTTTGCGCACAGCTTCGGCGCGAACCGCACGGGCCGCTCCGGCCCCATCAAGGCCTAGTCTCGCTGACGGCCGCATCGACACTCTTTTTGTCGGCACAGCGGATCCGGCTGGTTCGGACGCTGTGGTTGATACTGTTCTGGTTCCTCGGTTTCTCACCAACGTCCGCGATCGCTCATCAATCGAGCGTCGTGTACCTCCAGCTTGTTCCCAATCAGCACACCCTGAGCCTCACGCTGCGGATCGCCAATAGCGATCTGTACGAGGCGTTGGCGTTACCGAGCGATCGGGCAATTGGTCGCGACGAGGCGACGACACACCGGGAGCGACTCGCTCGCTATGTGATGTCGAAGATTTCGGTCGAAAACGTGGGACAGCCGTGTCCGGGTCGGCTCGTTGCCAGCGAGCTGAATGAGCGCCAGGGTGGATTCTTCGTCGTCGACACCTTCGAGTTTCAGTGTCCTCGCTCGATTGAGGATGTGCGGCTGACCTACAACCTGTTCTTCGATCTCGACCCGCGACATCAGGGCTTGGCGCGGATCGAGCTCGATGGCCAGAGCCGTGAGTTCATCTTTCGCGATGGCAATCGGACGCTGCCCTTGCAACGGCCGCTCGGCGTGCTCGACTACGTGCTCGACTACCTGCGACTGGGCGTGGAGCACATCTTTGCTGGCTACGATCACTTGGCGTTTCTCATCGGACTTTTGCTGCTGGCCGGGAGCTTGTGGCGGAAGACTTCGCGACGGGAAGCGCTCGGCTACGTGCTGCGCGTGGTGACGGCGTTTACGGTCGCTCATTCGCTGACGCTCGTGCTGTCGGCGCTGCGACTTGTGAGCCTACCCAGCCGTTGGGTCGAGTCAGCCATCGCACTGTCGATTGGCTACGTGGCCGTCGAGAATATCTTGTTGTCGACGGGGAAGCGGCGTGGACTGCTCGCCTTTGGTTTTGGTCTGGTTCATGGGCTTGGTTTTGCGTCCGTGTTGCGTGAGCTCGGGCTACCCAAAACCGGACTGATCGCATCGCTGCTTTCGTTCAATGTGGGCGTTGAACTGGGCCAGTTGGCGGTGGTGCTGCTTGCTCTGCCGCTGCTTGTGGTGCTTTCGAGCTGGCGGGGCTATCAGTCGTATGTCGTGCGCGGTGGCAGCTTCGTGCTGCTACTTATGTCGCTGTTCTGGTTTGTCGACAGAGCTTTTGATATGCAGTTGCTGAGTCGAGTGATCCACTAAGGCGAGCAGTCAGTTAGCGGGTTCCCGCAGTTGGTTGAGATGGGCGACGATCGGACCACGCTGCGCGACGCAAGAAATCCGGTTGACGACCACCGCCGGACACTCGTAACGTAAAAACCCAAGTAAGCACCGACGAAGTTTTTTAAAGGAGCCTGACCAACATGGCCACGATGATTACCGACGAATGCATCAACTGCGGCGCCTGTGAGCCGGAGTGCCCGAACGAAGCGATCTCCGAGGGTGAGGACGTGTATGTGATCGATCCTCAACTTTGCACCGAGTGTGTTGGCTTCCACGGCCATGAAGCCTGTCAGGCGGTCTGCCCGGTCGAGTGCTGCGTTCCTGATCCGAACAACACTGAGACGGAGGAAGTTCTCCATCAGCGCGCTCTCAAGCTGCATCCAGATGACAAGACGATCCCCGTGTTGGCTGCCCTGGACGGCAACAAGTCACGGTTCCGCAACGAAAAAGCGAAGCACTAAGCCTACCGCGCTAAAAAAGGCGCATCCCCCACGCAAAGATTCTTTCCCTCTGTAGCGTCCGTTCGTAAGATCCCAGTTGTTCGAGAGTGGCTCTCGTCGAGAGCCATAGGTCCGGTCCAGCACGCGCACCGGAAAAGGGATCACATGCCCGCAATTACGATTGATGCGAATGAAGCCGTTGCCAAAGTTGCGCATCGGCTGAGCGAAGTCGTCGCCATT
>CALLYL010000624.1 GCA_937859535.1 uncultured Myxococcales bacterium | reverse complement strand
TCGAGGAGTTTGGAGGTGGTCCCGACCACCCCGAAAGTGGTGATCGAGGAGTTTGGAGGTGGTCCCGACCACCCCGAAAGTGGTGATCGAGGAGTTTGCAGGTGGTCCCGACCACCCCAAAAGTGGTGATCGAGGAGTTTACAGGTGGTCCCGACCACCCTTGAACTGGGTCGCGAGGTTTGGGGCGGCTGTTTAGAGATTTTCTTCGAGGATCTTTGCCTGCTGCTTGAGAGTGCCGCCGCGCTTGCGCAGCGCTTGGTCGCAGCGCATATAGCTCGTCGACCGTAGATCGGGTGCGGGCACTCGACTGAGCACGATCCGACCGTGGACTGTCTTGCCCGACAAATCGGTGGCGAGATGCTGCATCGTGTCCAAGATCTGCTCGCAGGCGTGGATCAGATCCTTGCCCTTTAGCTCGATTAGGTAGAGCGATGTGGTAGCGGGCGCTGTGGCAGGGATCTCGCACGCGAAGTCGCAGCGTCTTTTGGTGTCATCGCAGATCGCACCGCCGTCGATGTGGTAGCGGGCGATCGTTTTGCGATGTGGGTTGCGACCTCGGTAGTCTCGACCTTTTTCCGAGAACACCACCACCGCTCGGTCATCACTCCCGCGTAGCCCGTCGCTAAGCGCCACGGTTGTTTCCTTCACCGCTGAACTCGATCGATGCCAGCCGATCGTAGTCCTCGGCCAGCTTGCGTGAGGCCGAGTCAATCAGCTCGACCTTATAGATGCCCAGCTCTGGGTCGAGCAGCGGCTCCATCCCCGCGTGGGTCATGAAAAAGCCGCCCGCGTGGCTCGGGTCCAGCCAGTACTCCTTGGCCACAACCTCGGCCGCCTGCTCCGGGTGCTTCTGTCCAACCCGATAGGCGTGCAGCAAGTTGTTCAAGGACGACAGGATGTAGGGCGAGTGGGTCGTGATGGTGAACTGACAACCCAGCTCGTTGTGCATCCGCACAAACAGCTCGACCAACTGTCGCTGCGCATCAGGAAACAAGTGAGCTTCGGGTTCTTCGAGGAACAGGTGGTCTGGGTTTCCGTCCATGGCCGTCCCAAACAACCAGAGCAAAAGCCACAGCGACTCTTGCTGACCTGAAGAGGAGAAGTTGATCTTGACGGACTCGTTCGGTGCAAACCGAATGCTGCCTGCCGAGCCTTCCTGTTCGTAGCTACCCTTGAGGATAAGGGATATGACCCGGATGGCTTCTTGCACCAGAGAATCTGGGCCTACCTGAGATTCGATGGCCTGGTAGCGCGCCCAAGCGTCTTCTAGCGAACTGGAAAAGAACGACTTGACCCTGTTGACTGTCTGGATGAACAGCCTCATCGGCTCATCTAACAGCTTGCTATCAACATTTTGGAGTTGTTCGGACAGGGTCGAGATCAGGCTCCGTCCGGCGGGAATAAAGAATACACCACGCCTAAACGAGAAGAGCTTGTTGCACTGCTCCTCCACATACTGCTGGCGTTGCTCTATTAGTTGGTTGCTAGCGATGTTACTTGGAGCCCGCCTTGATGTGCGGGGACTCGCAGGAAATCGCTCCCTGCTTTCATCAACGGTATTGCTTAGTTCCCTAATGATGGAGTCACTAAACTGGGGATCGAAGTATGGGGAGGTTGGATTATTTTGGCTGAAAACAATCCAAGCATCCTCATTGTACCTAAACTCAATCCGGGCCCCATAGTGGGGTCGGACCGGTCCAAACGTCGCATCGAATCGTGCCCGAATCCTTTTGGCCAGGGCTTCCTGATCAAATCGAGCGTCATTCCCTTCGAGGATTTTAAGCAGATACTCTGTAACGTCACCAAGTACGGTGCGGCAGAAATAAATCAGCTTGCTCAGGGTGCTTTTGCCGGAGGCTTGGGGGCCGATGAAGCAGAGGATGGGCTTTACGACCAGCTCGCAGCTTTCGATGGGACCGAAGTTGCGGACGATGAGGGTCTGTTCACTGACCGGGACTGACATGCCCGCACCGTCGCAGAGGTTGGGCTCCGTTGTCAACAGTGGCTCGGGTTGCTACCGTCCGCGCCATGTCGCGGTCTGGTGTGGAAAGTGGCGCTAGCGGGGCGGGTAGCGGACGGCTTCGGTTTGAGCCGTTGGCGATGCCAGTGCTGGTGGTCGATGATGAGGCCGACAATCTCGACGCCTTTCGGTTCAACTTTCGCAAGGGCTTTCGCATCCTGACCGCGCAGTCAGCGCAGGAAGGGCTTGAGATCCTGGCGAAGGAGCCGGTCGCGGTGATCGTCGCCGACCAGCGCATGCCGAAGATGACCGGCCTACAGTTCTTGGAACGAGCCAAGGTGCTGGCCCCGCTGGCGGTACCGATCATCGTGACTGCCTACACCGATGTGGACGTGCTGATTGAAGCGATCAACATGGGCCACATTTACCGCTACATCACCAAGCCTTGGGATGGCAAAGAGCTGCGCGGGGTGCTGCTGCAAGCGCTGGAGCGGTTTCACCTGTTGCAAGAAAACGTGAGATTGAGTGAGCAGCTTGCCCAGTACGCGGGCTACCTGGAAAAAGAGCTACACGGCGCGTTTGACTTCGGGCAGCTCGTGGGCGAGTCGTCGGCCCTGGCGGCGGCGCTCCAGCGGGTCGAACAGGTGGCGCGAACCCAGGCGACGGTGCTGCTGCGCGGTGAGAGCGGTACCGGCAAAGAACTGGTCGCGCATGCCATTCACATCAACTCACCGCGCAACAATCGGCCGTTTGTGCGGGTCAACTGTGCGGCGTTGGCGGCGGGCGTGCTCGAGTCCGAGCTGTTTGGCCATGAGCGCGGCTCGTTTACCGGCGCAGTCGCCCGTCACCCCGGACGCTTCGAGCTGGCCGATGGCGGCACCATCTTTCTCGATGAGATTGGCGACCTGCCGATGGAGGTTCAGGTCAAGCTGCTGCGGGTCTTGCAAGAGCGGTCGTTCGAGCGGGTCGGCGGCAGCGAGACGATTCGCGTCGATGTGCGGGTGATCTCGGCGACCCATCAAGACCTGGAAGCGATGACTGCGGCGGGCAAGTTCCGTGAGGATCTCTATTACCGGCTGAATGTCTTCCCCATCTACCTGCCACCGCTGCGCGATCGGATGGAAGACCTGCCTGCGCTGTGCCTGCACTTCCTACACAAGTGGCGCAAGCACGCAGCGCAGAAGGTCACCTCGATCAGCCCCGAGGCGCTTCACTACCTGGCGCAGTACGAGTTTCCCGGCAACGTCCGCGAGCTGGAAAATCTGCTCGAGCGAGCGCTCATCTTGGCGCAGGGCTCGGAGATTACCCCCGCCGAGCTGGAGTTTGCGCGGCCCGCGTCACGTCTGTTCCACGCGGCTCCTCGACCAACTCGGACGACACCGCCACCCGTGCTATCGGCGATGGCACCCGATGCGGCTGATGCACCGTCCCGTTCGCTCGCCGACCGCTTGATGGAGCAAGAGCGCGCCGAAATCCTGTCGGCAATCGAGCGCTCGGAAGGAAACATCGCGCAGGCGGCGCGGCTGCTTGGCGTCAACCGCAGCACGCTGTACTACCGGCTCCGTAAGCACCAGCTACTACACCTTCTGCCGACTCGACCGGAGCTGCTTTCCCCGATGCCCTGAGGTGTTGCCATGGAGCCCGTCTTTCCCGCACTGCTGTGTGCCGCACTGTGTCTGCTTCTGTTTACGACGATCGCTGGCGTCGACGGCCTGTATTTTCACCTGTATCGCTATCGGCTCTACGCTCGGCCCGCCTCTCGCTATGAGCACAAGCTCCACACCGTGAACGCGGTGCTGTTCGTGCCCCAGGTGGTGCTCTTGTTTTGTCTCCAGGTCGGCGGGCTGTGGCTGTGGCTGTCGCTGGCGCTGTTTGGGATCACGCTCGCCGTTGAAGTGACCGATGTGCTGTGCGAAGAGGCGAGCCGTCGCGACCTGGGGGGGCTAACGCGGGTCGAGTATCTGATGCACTTTTTGATGGCCGGGCTGCGCTTTGGCTGGGTGATGCCGCTGTTATTTGGGCGGCCTGGGGCGGCTTGGTCGATGGCGCAG
>CALLYL010000623.1 GCA_937859535.1 uncultured Myxococcales bacterium | reverse complement strand
GCTTCTCGGCGAGCTTGGCCAGCTCTTGGGAGTATTTTTCGGCGAACTCGGTCAGCGTGTTCGGGTCGGAGCAGGTCACAAACACGACCAGTTCTTGGCTGGCGACCATGTGTTTGCTGTAGGCCGCGAACGCCTGCGCCGCCTTGGACGATCGAGGCAACAGATCGAGCAGGTCACCATGGAGGTTTAGCCGACGCAGCAGCGGTGACAAAAGGAGCGACAGAAGTAGCGTCACGCCCAGCAGCGCTTTGGGCCAGCGCAGCAGACGATCGAGGACAGACATGTTCAGGCGTTCTAAACCCAAGCTGTCGACTATGCCACTGCTTTTTGGGAACTACTTTGCGGGAATGGACGGTGTGCTGTGAAATGCGACGAGCGCTTCAACGATCGCGTCTTGAAGGCGCTTGGCGAGCCCGGTGCCGCCCGCCTCATCGACGTCGTTCACCAAAATTGAAAAGGCGAGGGGGGGCCGAATCGGTTGCTGGGCGGATAGTGGTGTGGCTGCATAGCCAGATAGACACGAGATGCCGTTCAATGTACCCGTCTTGGCTCGCACATAGCGATCGGCGGGTGTGCCTCCGAGTCGATGGGCGATCGTGCCATCCGCACCAGCCACAGCAAGCGAAGCCACAAAGTCTGCCGCAATACGAAAGTCGCGGTACGCCGCTCGCAGTAGCGTCACCACCTGCACCGCCGTAAAGCGATTGCTGTCAAATAGCCCCGAGCCGTTCACCATCTGGTACTTGCCGGGTTGAATTCCGAGGGTTTCGAGATAGCGACTCACCGCCTGCAGACCCTTGGGCCACGACCCTGGCTTTCCCGATGAGTCCGCGCCCAGGCTCTTGAGCACCTGCTCAGCGGTAAAGTTGTTCGAGCGTTTGTTGATATCGCGAACCAATACGCCAAGCGGCTGTGAGTAGTGCGTATCAAGCAGTTGCGCCGTCGAGGGAGCAATACCACGACTGACCTTCCCGACCACAGCAATGCCGCGTTTGCTAAGTAGATCAACCAACGTGTGGCCCGCGTAAAGGTCTGGATGGGCAACACGCTTATGAAAGTCCATTCCTGATGCTTCGCTGACACGGATGGTGCCGCGTACTCGGATGACGGTGCGTTCACGCCCTGGGACCGCGTCCTTTTCCTCGCTGGCATCGACGAGGAGACTGGTTCGGCCATTACCGACCGTGCGCGCCTCGTTGGTCAGCACAATGTACGCCGATGCCGGATCGAGGATCACACGAGCTGGTTGCCCTTCGGTGAGTGCCGGCAAGACGCGGACGGTGATCGCATTGCTATTGAGAGAAACTGCGCCCTGCGGGGCTCGATAGGCCGAGTCCTGGTTTTTTTGCTCAAAGGCTGGGCCGACTCGTTGCTCATCAAAAAAGCTGTCATCGATGATGACGTCGCCCTTGATGCGCTTCACGCCGCGCACGGTCAACTCATTGGTCAGCTTCCACAAGTCTTCCGTCGAGAGCCACGGATCGCCGTAGCCTCGTAAATAGATATTTTTCCACTCACCTGCTTTGTCGGCTTTGTCGCGATCTCCGTAGAGCACGGTCTTAAAGCGGTACTCCGGTCCGAGGAGGGTCAGTGCCGCTGCTGTCGTAAACAGTTTCACGTTCGAGGCGATGTTGACCTGGAGGTCTGCGTTTTTGCCGTAGATGAGCTGGCCGCTGTCGAGATCCAGGACCGCGATACCGATCCGATTTCTCCCCGGCAGAATCAGCCCGAGGAGCTGATCGACCCGCTGC
The DNA here is from genome assembly GCA_937859535.1 of uncultured Myxococcales bacterium. Taxonomy (GTDB): domain Bacteria; phylum Myxococcota_A; class Polyangia; order Palsa-1104; family JAEUJZ01; genus JAEUKA01. Next base: position 3,186 of record CALLYL010000623.1, on the reverse strand, counting down.
TCCAGCCATTTTTTGCGCAGACCGAGATCAGAAGGCGGCATTGTCAGAGGCGGTAGCGGCGGACCTCCGCTCGACTTTTCCTGCTCGGCGGGCACACCCTGACCGTTGGCAGCCGCGTTGCCTGCCGGAACTGCCTGATTGGGCGGGATGGTGGTCGGAACGGCTGTCGGCGAAGGTGCCGTGGTCCCTATCGGTGTGACTGGTGCGGGTGCGGCCTGTGCGAAAACTGGCCCGGTGAAAGCGGCTGGGGTAGCGTGACGTTCCGATCCGGTTCCTGATGAGTCGTGCGCAAGCCCCGAGGCCTTTGGCGGTTCTTTATCGCCCACACGCTGTGGCGATGCCGCTGCGCCATGGCCTGCGAGCACTGCGACGACAAGGCCGAACAGAAGTCGGTTTCGGAAAGCGAATCGAAGATTGCTCAACTTTCCGTCTAGCTGACGGGGAAGAGGGGCCAAGGACATACCGGGAGCCTACCAAATCGCGGCCAGCCTGGCGCTTTTTTGCCGCTAGCGCTTGGATATTGGGGCTTTTGCTGCTGATGTCATCGACAGGCTGTCGTCGACATCGCATCCCGACAGAGGAGCTAGTGGTCCTTATCGAACAGCCTCCTCGCAACATCGACCCGCGCTATGCGACGACCTCGTATGACTTCAAGCTGGCCTATCTGAGCTATGCGCGGCTGGTTTCCGTCGATGACGATGCGTTGCGACCGAAGCTGGAGTTGGCTGAGCGGATTGAGGTGGTCTCGGTCAGTGCAGCACAAGGAATGACCCTTGAAGTGACGCTGCGAGACGCCCAGTTCTCTGATGGCAATCCCGTGACGGCCGAAGATATTCGCTATTCGGTGGAACGTCTTAACGACGAAAAAACGGGCAGTCCATCGATGCGACGGCGCTTTTCCGAAAGCGCGCTGCGTCTTCCGATTGAGGTGCTTGGTCCTCGGCAGCTACGCATCACCTATGGCAAGCCACCTGCTTCGTATCTGACCGATCTGGACTTTGGCATCATGAGACGTGGCACCGCTGAGCCGGGACAGACCTCACCGATTGGTGCGGGTCCGTTTGTCCTCGATGGCGAGGTCGGCGAAGTGACCCGATTTGTGCGCAATCCGCATTATTTCGCGGGGCCTGCCCAGAGCGAGCGGCTGACGGTACGGGTGGTTCGTGATGCCAACTCGCGGCTGTTATCGCTCGTCGGAGGGTCGGCGGACCTGACTCAAAATACGGTGTCACCGCTGCTATTTGATTCGGTGGAGCGCTGGAAAGATCGGCTTCAGCTTTCGACGGCACCATCGGCACTGCTTCTCTATTTGGGCATGAATACCGAAGACGCACGCCTTCGGGATCCACGGGTGAGACGGGCGCTTGCGCTGGCGATTGATCGCGAGCGGATCATTCGGACCAAGCTGCGTGGCAAGGCGACGCTGGCGAGCAGTCTGTTACCGCCGTTTCACTGGGCATTTCATGAGCCCGCGACGAGCCTTGTGTACAATCCCGAGCAAGCCAAGCGTCTGCTCGACGAGGCGGGTTTTCCGGACCCGGATGGACCCGGTGGCAAACCGAGATTGCAGCTTCTGTATAAGACCTCGACGGACGCGCTGCCGGTGGCAATCGCTCGAGTGATTGCCGCGCAGCTTGCCGAAGTTGGCATCGCCGTTGAACTGCGACCACTAGAGTTTCATCTGTTTCTGTCTGACGTGAAGAAGGGCAACTTTCAGCTCTATACGCTGTCGTCGGCCGAGATCGCTGAGCCGAGCTTGTTTCGCAACTTCTTCCATTCCTCGTACATTCCGAGCGCCAAGAACCTGGATGCGGGTCTAAACCGCATGCGCTACCGAAACCCAGCTCTCGACGATTTGCTCGATCAAGGCAGCCGCGAGATCGATCGCGACAAGCGCCGCGAGATCTACGCCAAGGTGCAGGACATCCTGGCCGCCGAGGTACCGATGCTGCCGCTATGGCACCCCGACAACGTGACCGTCGCCCGTCGAGTCGTACAAGGTTTCAGAATGTGGCCGACGGCCCAGTTGTCAGGCCTAGTCGGTGCGAAGAAGATCGGTCAATGAGGGAGATGCGAATCAGGCGAGGACGAAGAGGCTGTTACTTCCCGCAGCCGCTCTGATCGTCATCGAAGCGGTCGACCACGAGGCCCTTGCCGCTGTAGCGATTGTCCGACTGTCCGCAAGCTGGGAAGTTGTCTGGCTTGCCATCGCCGTTGCAGTCAGGCCGCTTCCACTTGCCAACCAGCTCAGGGTGCCGCGGCTCGTTGATACAGATCGCCCCGGTTGGGGTCCACCGTGCTTCGATGTCCCAGTCTGATTCTGGCACCTGAACGGGAGGAGTCAGATAGTCATAAATGTCGATGAGAGTGCCGTTAACAGTGTAACTCTTCCCGTTTCCGCAGTAATCCGCCCGCATCATTCGTGTGCATGCCTGGTGATGGTCGGTCAGGGATACGTCGTTGCAGGTCCGCTTGGAACCTGAACCAGAGCATGAGGTACCTTTGGCCCAAGGGCGGTAGCCTAGTCTTACGCATTTAGCTAGCGCGAAGTCTCTACATGCAAAAGTTACGAAAGTTGGCTGCTCAATGCGATTACCAGTCGTCCAATCCCAACGATTTGAGACCATGATTGCTTGATCAGGCTGTAGCGTTTCTGTTACACAGATAGGCTGCCATGCCGGTGCCGGACTTACATTGTCTTGACGTACAAGCATATTATACATCCAGACATCATTTGCTTGGCCTGCTGGAATTTTTGTTGTTGTATCTAGTCCCGCTGAGTCAATTCGGATTGTGAACGAAAATGGTGCCTGGGCTGATGTTCCTGTTCCAACATAAGCGTAATGGAACTCAACCCCAGTGACATCTTTTCCTCGTAGGGTACGGTTGTTCGTTGTGGCGACGAATTCACCCCCCATGAGCCAGAATCCAGTGACTGGGACAGGGCTTGCACCAGGGGCTGTATAGGTAGTGTCTGTAAGGTTCAGTCCGACAACGCCAGTTCCGATAATTCCGTTTCCACTTACTCCGTTGCCGCCCGTGCCGTTGCCGCCCGTGCCGTTGCCGCCTGTGCCGTTGCCGCCCGTGCCATTGCCACCTGTGCCATTGCCACCTGTGCCATTGCCACCTGTGCCATTGCCGGCCGTGCCGTTGCCGCCGAAGCCATTACCGGCAAAACCATTACCG
>CALLYL010000622.1 GCA_937859535.1 uncultured Myxococcales bacterium | reverse complement strand
AGCAGACTGGGCCGCTTTCCAGTCTATTCGACTATCGCAGACAAATAGGGTCTTTTCGGTGGGGACGGCTGCGCGACGACATAGCTCCAGCAAGATCGTGGGGTCCGGTTTGCGAGCCCCCACATCATCTTCACCGAGCACCCAGCGCAGCATCGGTGAAAGAGCCAGTTCGTCGCACAACGCTCGTGCCCAGCGCCCCGGTTTGTTCGTCGCCACCGCCAGCGGTTTCCGTGCGGAGAGGGTTTGCAGCGTCTCCAGCACCCCTTCGTAGCGGCGGGTCTTTTGGCACAAGTTGGCGCTGTAGTGCTCGCGAAAGCGTAACACCGCTTCATCGAGAAGCACCGGGTCGATCGCCTGCTCACCAACCGGAGACGGACTGGCCCGCAGCAGCGCTCGTTCGACCAGGCTGCGCTGACCTTCGCCGATGATCTGGCGCACCGTCTGCTCGTTGTGCGGGGGAAGTCCTCGTTCGGCCAGCATCAGCCCGAGTGCCGTCGTGAGGTCCGGCACCGAGTCCACCAAGGTTCCGTCTAGGTCAAACAAGATCAAGTCGTAGTGCTGCATCGTCATCGTTTGAAGTGAGTTCGCTCGGACAAGTCGCCAAAATTTGTCCTGCACCGGTTCCCACACGATAAGATGAAACTTCAATCGCGCTTACGGGTTCTCAATAGCTTCTAGTGACTCCAACGTGAGGAAGCCGGAATGACCGACGTAGAACGCAACATCACGAAGACCTCCATGCGGCTTGGCCTGCTGGCCGCTGCGGTGGCTGGTCTTACCCTTGGCAGTGGTTGTCCCGATCCTGGCACCACTAGCGATGGTGGTACCAATCGAGACCTGACCGGAACGATCGTCGACATGACGATGAACACCGACGGAGGCACGATTGTGCAGCCGCTCGGCTGTAGTCGCGACGGCTGGTGTTGGCAGTTCCCCGCGCCGCAAGGCAACGGACTTCTGGCAACCTGGGGCTCAAGCGCTCAGGATGTCTGGGCCGTCGGTGGCGCTGGCACCATTGTCCATTTCGATGGCAGCAAGTGGAGCATTGTTCGTTCACCAACGAACAACACGCTCTACTCGATTTGGGGTTCGTCGGCGAACAATGTCTTCGCGGTCGGAGATCGCGGGACGGTGCTGCGGTGGGATGGCTCGACGTGGACGCAGCTTCAGCTCGGGGCTGACGGCAAAGACGTCGCGCAGATTTACGGCGTCTGGGGCGCTGACGGCTCGGAAGTTTGGTTTGTCGGCAACCACTTGACCGCTGGCCCGGCGATCCTGCGCTGGAATGGTTCCGCCGTCACCCGTCTCATGGCCCCGGCCGGTGTGAGCTGGGGTCTTCGGGGCGTGTGGGGCGCGAACAAAAACAGCGTCTATACCGCTGGTGAAGGCGGCACCCTGCTGCATTGGGATGGCACAAGCTGGGCCAAGTTCGGTCCGACGATGTCGGCGTCCTGGGGCTCGATCGCGGGCATCTCGGACAACAACTTCTTCCTGGCGACGCGCACCGGTCTGATTTATCGCTGGAACGGCACCAGCTTGGTGCTGGCCCCGACGAATCCACCGACGGTCTCGGGCATCAACAGCCTGTGGAGCGACGGCACCAGTGTCTTTGCCGCCGGCGACATTCGCTATCCGACGGCCGGCGATCCCACTAAGCGCGAGGGCATGTTCCTCAAGTGGGATGGCACCAACTTCAATCGATTGACGAACTCGCCCAAGGTTCACTTGGCGGGTCTGTGGGGCAGCAGCGGCAGCGACGTGTTTATGGTCGGTGTTGCTGGCACCACGGGGCGCTTCGACGGTAGCAACTTCGTCACCAGCAGTGTCCTTGAAGACCTGACCGGCAACAACGGCACCATGTATGGGCTGGCCCCATCGGTCACCGGCAGCTTGCTCGCGGTCGGTGACTCGGGCGGTACACTTCGTGGAACCGGGGGCACTTGGCAGCCCGCACCGAGCGCGATCAGCCTGCGTCTGTATTCGGTGACGCAGTTTGGCAGTGACATGCTCAGCGTCGGCTATGACTTCGCAGGGTCGAAAGGGCAAGCGCTGCGGTGGTCGGGTACCGCGTGGTCTCCGGAGTCGATCCCAACCAGCGTGCGATTGGTGAAGATCGCCTCGGACGGCACCAAAGCCTACGCGGTCGGTGATGACAAGACGCTGCTGATTCGCTCGGGCGGAACGTGGGCCGCAGTGCCGGTGCCGATTCTGCAAGCGCCCACGCTGCGTGATGTCTACGCGATTGATACCAAGAACGTCTGGATCGTTGGCGGTGGTGACAAAACCGAGCAGCTCGCCGGCTTTGCGCCACGCGTCCTTCTGTACGACGGAACCTCGGTGCTGGACGTGCCGCTGCCGGTCAATGATCGGATCGTGCGCGGTGTCTGGGGCTCTGACCCAAACAACGTGTGGGTGGTTGGCGATGGTGGACTTGGCTCGGGCGGACTGATGCTTCGCTGGAACAACGCCACCAAGACCTGGACGGACCTCAACCCGGCGGCAACCCCGATCATCTCGCAAGGACTTCGCGCCATCTGGGGCCGCAGCGCGACCGATATCTACGCGGTCGGCAACAGCGGGTTGGTGCTCCACTTCGATGGCAAGACCTGGAACTACGAGCAGAGCGGCACCGACAACAACTTGGTCAGTGTCTCTGGCTCCGCCACCGAGGTCTACATCACTGGCACCGGCGGCAGCATCCTCCGCAAGACCTTGCGTTAACAGCGCACCTTCCCACCATGCAAGCTCGTTTCAACTGCCCTGTTGCGCTTGTGCGCGGGGCGCTTGTTCTGTCTTTTCTTGTCACGTCGGGTTGTGAAGAGACGCCGGTGCCACGCGGGCCGGTGTCCGGTCCTGATCTGGCGACCCCGGTGTTTGCCCGGGCCACTGCTACCGCGCTGCCATCCGATGACAAGCTGACCGCGCTGTGCTCGGAGCTGGTTCAAAAGCACGGCGAAGCGCAGCGTCTCCGCATCGAGCGTGGCGTACGGCAAGTGGCGGCGCTGTGGCGCAAGGACGATGGCGATCTGGCGGCGTTTGTCCGTGAGCACTTCATCGCGGACGACAAGACGCTCACGGCCACCGCAAACCGGCTGCAAACCGCGCTCGAACAAGTCGATGGACACCTGAACGAAATCAGCCGCGAGCTGCGTCGACCCACCGACACCGATACCGGGCCGCTGTCGGCGCTGGACTCGCTTTTAGGCAGCATCGATCCCTCGGTCCATATGGTGGAGGATCTGTTCCAAGGCAAGGTTGGTTTCGTGGTGCTGCTGAACTTTCCGCTGACTACCTTGCCCGAGCGACTGGTCGACGGCGAAAAATGGACGAGGGCGCAGTGGGCACAAGCACGGCTGACCCAGCGCTTTTCACGGCGCGTGCCAGCGGATGTCCAGCAGAAGATCACCGAGGCGGTGGTGGCGGGCGAGCGCTATGTCGCCAGCTACAACCTGTTTATGCACCACCTGCTCGACGAAAAAGGGCGACGGCTGTGGCCCAAAGGTCTGCGGCTGATCAGTCACTGGAACCTGCGCGACGAAATCCGGGCCGACTACGCCGATGCCGAAGGGCTCAGCAAGCAGCACACAATCGCTCGGGCCATGGAGCGCATCGTCGAGCAGAGCATTCCCCAGGCGGTGATCGACAACCCTCGCGTGGACTGGAATCCGTTTACCAACCAGGTCACGCTGGCCCCGGGCGAGGAGGTCGAAGCGGACGCGCCTGCGGGAATGCCACTCCAACCGGACAAACTGGGCGAACGAGAGCCGGACCGGCGCTACGAGCTGTTGCTTTCCCAAGCGGCGACCCAGCGGTTGGCCGATCCGTACTCTCCTTCGGCCAAGACGCTGATCGAGCGGAGCTTCCAGCTTTCCCGCGAGATCCCCGAGGAAGCAGTGGTGCGGATGCTGGCCGAGGTCTGTGGCTCGCCGCTCATCAAGGAGGTGGCGAAGCTGGCCGAAAAGCAGCTTGGACGGAAGCTTCAGCCGCACGACCTGTGGTTTGCGGGATTTCGACCGCGTGGCAAGTTTTCGGAAGGCGAGCTGGATGCGCTGACTCGCAAACGCTATCCGACCGCGCAGGCGTTTGAGAGCGCACTGCCGAGCATTTTGCAGAAGCTCGACTTTGCGCCCGACAAAGCCAAGTTTTTGGCCGAGCACATTCGCGTCGATGCCTCACGCGGGGCGGGCCATGCGATGCAGGCGATGCGACGGGGTGACTTTCCCCGGCTGCGAACCCGCGTCGGTCCGCTCGGCATGGACTACAAGGGCTACAACATCGCCGTCCACGAGCTAGGCCACAATGTCGAGCAGGTGTTTTCGCTGTATGAAGTCGGCGAGACGCTGCTCGCGGGGGTGCCGAACAACGCGTTTACCGAAGCGCTGGCGTTCGTGTTTCAGCAGCGAGACATCGCGCTGCTCGGGCTTAGCAAGCCGGATGAACAGGCGAACCAGCGGCGCATCCTGGCCGACTTTTGGGATACCTGGGAGATTGGTGGGGTGGCGCTGGTCGAGATCGCCACTTGGCACTACATGTACGACCACCCGCAGGCCACTCCTGCGGAGCTGCGCGCTGAGGTCGTCCGGCTCGCCAAACAGACCTGGAATCACTACTACGCGCCGGTGCTGGGCGGCAAAGACGTGCTGCTGCTCGGGATCTACTCACACATGATCCAAAACACGCTGTATCTGCCGGACTACCCGATTGGGCACCTGATCGCGGCGCAGATCGAGGAGCACCTTGCCAAGCAGCCGCCCGGCAGCCTCGGTCGTGAGTTCGAGCGGATGGCGAAGTTCGGTCAGGTGACGCCGGATCTGTGGCTCAAGAATGCGACCGGGGCCCCGCTGTCGACCGCGCCGCTGCTGCGCATGACCGAAGCCGCCCTCAAAGCTGCCCACTAAGCCCACCTCCAGCGCTGGCAACCCTACTCGAGAGGACTTACACGGCTGTGAAAACGTGTGTAGACCTACTCGAGAGGGCTTACGCGGCTGTGAAAACGTGTGCGGAGCCTATCGAGAGGGCTTACACGGCTGTGAACATTCGTGCGGAGCCTATCGAGAGGGCTTACGCGGCTCCGATGAAGCCGACTGTTCGCTGGGTGGTTGGCGTTGGCGACCGAGATTGTTCCTTGCTGTCGCAAGCTGCTAGAGTCCCGGCCATGCGACTGTCGATCCTGTCAGCGACCAACCGAGATGAGCGGTCAAAGCCTCCCGTCGCATCGGGGCCACCGTTCGATCTGGATGCAGAAGCAGTGCCAATGATCCCCGTGACTTTTGGTCCTGAGCTAGCGCCGGGCCTCCCGTTTGCGACCACCCGGCTGTCGATATCAAAGCTAGCCCAGCTAGCCCAGCGCCTGTCAGACCCCTTTGCACAGGTTCACCCAGAGCCCGATCCATGCAGTGTGATCGGCTGGGATCCGCCGGCAGGAGCTGAACCAATTGACATCGATCTGGCTTGGGTTCTGCCACGGCTGGCGCGGGATCTGCTGGCCACCGAGCTGTGTGATGGCGCTGACGACCTCTTGCTGGATGAATGACATGCCGAACGCTTCGCAGATTGTCGTATCACCTGGCTACTTCAAGCTGGGAACGCAGACCAAAGGTGGCGACGCGGTGGATGTGGCCAGGCTCCGCATCTTTCCGGCCCAGAAGGACAGCGAACAAGCCGGTCGGTGGCTGCTGTTTATCGACCCAAGTGAAGCGTCCGACAAGGGCAGTGCCAGTCGGTTGGCCGATGTGCTGAGGGGGGTTGCGGCACGGCTGGGCCTGCTGCCTCCTCGATTGGCCAAGCCGCTGCGCGATGCTTTGCAGAAGCCCGCTCCGGTGGCCCTGATTGCCGATACCAGCTCGCTGTACACAGGAGTCTTTGAGCAGGTCGTCCGCATGCGTCAGGGTTTGCCCAGTAAAAGCCATTGCAGTGCCCATTAACGAAAAC
>CALLYL010000621.1 GCA_937859535.1 uncultured Myxococcales bacterium | reverse complement strand
TGGGCCCACGCCACCCCGCAGACTTCCAGCGAGCCCATGGTCCAGCCGCTGCCCAGTGGCCCTGTCGAGATCGCTGCTCCGCCCGGTGCCGCCGCTACGCTACCCGCCGCTCCCTCACTACTCCGTGGCAGCTCGGTCGGTGTGAATGCGTCCGGCCAGGCGACCCCGGCTCCCGACTGGCGCTTGACGCTCAATAACCTGCTGGTGCTGCGGCTCAACCCCGTGGGTCTGGAGGACCAGGTTCGCTTGGGCTTTCAGCGCCGCCTGCCCAACTCGGAGGAACAGCAAGGCCGCCTGTTTGCCGACCGCTTCGTGTTCTTCGGAATCGCGCCGCGCCTAAACCCCGCGTTCATCAAGATCGGTCCGTCGATCGAAATTCAGCCGCTGTCGATCTTTAACCTCCGGGTCGCTGCGGAGTACGTCGGCTTCTTTTCGACCTTCGGCTTTTTGCAGTCGTATCCATCGGCGCACGACGACTATTCGGACAAGCTGCTCGCCGCCTGTGCCAGCACCGATGCCACCACCCGCGAGAGCTGTAGCTACCGTGACGCCGCCGGAGAAAAGCAGCTCGGCAGCGAGGAACGCCGCAACTACAAAGCGAGCGGCCTGCACGTCATGATCGAGCCGCTCGTTCAGCTCAAGCTCGGACCGATTGCTCTGCGCAACAAGCTGGCCCTTGAATACTGGTACATGGACGTTCGCGGTGGCGATCGCGTCTTCTTCGATGTCACCCTCGATACCCTGGTGCCGATGCGTGGCTGGGTGCTCGGCAATGACCTCGACCTACTGTGGGTGTCGAAGTTTGGCCTGGTGGCCGGCGTGCGTTACTCGGTGGTAAAGCCGCTGTACACCCCCAATGAGGTCCGGCTCGGCGAGTCCGCTGCCGACGTGAGCAACGGCGTTCAGCGCCTCGGCCCGATGCTGTCGTATACCTTCTTCGATCGCGGCTTCACTCGCTTTAACAAGCCGACCCTACTCCTCGTCACCGGCTTCTACCTATCGCACCGCTATCGCGCCGGCCAAGAGCCTGCCGCGATCCTGCCCAGCGTCTATGTCCACAGTCCGGCCATGCCGTACGTGGTCATCGGATTTTCGTTTCAGTCCGACCTGCTCAAGTCCGCCCGCCGCTAACCCGCCCGCTTTGTGTTACACACAAGACGATGAAATGGCTGGAGCGGAGCGCCGCCGCGCTGCTTGTCCTGACCGCACTGTGGATCGTCTGTGGCAACACCTTCTTGCCGATGAACGATGCACCGAGCCACATCGCCAACGGCGTCATCGCGCACCAGACCCTGGCTCGTGATGCATTCTTTGCTGGGCACTATCAGTTCGATCTGGTGCTGGTGCCGTACTGGGCCACCGCGCTGCTGCTGGTGCTGGGCCTGCCGGTTCTGTCGCCGCTACTCGCCTGGAAGCTCATCATCGCGCTGTACGTCGTGCTACTGCCGCTCGGCTGCTTGGTCCTAGCGCGGTCGGTGCAGCAAGGTGCCCCGAAGGACCGCGTCGATCCGCCGCTGCTGCCACTCGTGGTCCTTGCGGTGTTCCACTGGGGCTACTGGATGGGCGAGTCGAACTATCTGCTCGGTCAGCCGGTGGCGCTGTTTGCGCTCTGTCTGCTCATCCGCAGTGAGCGATTCCTATCCCTGTCCTTTGTGGGATTCCTGATCCTCGCGGCGCTGTCGTACATTTGTCATATTTATGCGCTGACGATGCTTCTTATTGGCGCGACCGCGTGGGCGCTGGTGGCCGGGCTCGCCCATCGCGTTCCCGCACTGTCTCCGCACAAGCTCCGCCCATTTCACGCCGTAGGTCTTGGGTGGGTCTACCTGCTGTTCGGGATCGCCGCCTACTTTGTTCTGTTTCAGCATGGATCGGACGCGAATCGGGGCTCGCTCGGCTTCGACCTGTCGCTGCGCCGCCTGGCACATATGCTGATCGATCCGTTTGACTCACCGGTGCCACCGCCGCGCTTCACACTGGGACTGCTGTACGTCGGCGTCCTGGCCACGCTCGGCTGGGCGCACCGAGATCGGCTGCGGACGATCGGACAGCGGGTGTTCGGACAGCGCCAGGGCGCGCTGCTGCCCCAGCTTGTCGAGCTGGTTCATCCGGCGCTGTTTGTGCCCGGGATCACGCTGCTCGCCGCCGCCTACTTGGGACCGGTCAGTATCCTGGCTGCCGACGGCACCCAAAAGGAAGGAGAGATCGCGATCCGCTTCGTGCTCGGTGGATTCCTCCTGCTGGTGCTTTCGCTGCGACTGCCCAAGCTCGACTCTCTGCGCGGACCGCGTGGGGTGCTGCTGGCGGTGATGATGCTGTTTGCAATCGTCCAGCTTCACAGTGCCCATCGCCTGCATCGTGCGATCGACGCTCGGCTGGTGCAGATCGATACCACGCTGCTCGCCAAGATTCCTCCCCACAGTCGGGTGCTACCGCTGCTCGACATCTCGCACGGGGAGTGGCGTGATTTCCTGGTTCACCGCATCGGCAACTATGTCGTGCTGCGCGATTCCTACAGTCCGCATGTCTTTGCGGTGCGCGGCCAGCACCCGCTGCGCCACCACCCGTGGGGCGATCAGCGGGAGGTGACCAACCTGCAAGTCACCCAAAAGGAGTGGTCCTTCTACGACTACGTGCTGCTCCAGACCGACAAGCCGCAGCTTGCACAAACGCTGACCCCGCACCTTGAACTGATCGCGGCGCAGGATGTCTTCCAGCTCTTTCGGGTGGTAAAGCCTACGCCGGAGGCTGGGACGCTGTCTCCGTAAGGAACGAGCCAATCGCCCGGTATTTGGCGTAGCGCCCATCGAGCAGCGCTTGCGGTGACAGCGCGACCAGTTCATCGAGATGCCGCGCCACCGCTTCGCCGACCAGCCGAGCGGCTTCATCGAAGTCATGGTGCGCCCCGCCCGGCGGCTCCGCTACGATCTCATCGACGACGCCGATCTGCTTGATGTCCTCCGCCGTCATCTTCATCTGGGCGGCTGCCACCTCGACCTGGGCTTGGTCCTTCCACAGAATCGACGCGCAGCCCTCTGGCGTAATCACCGAATAGACCGAGTACTCCATCATCAGCAGCCGGTCGCAGACCCCGAGTGCCAGCGCTCCGCCCGAGCCGCCCTCCCCAATCACCACCGCAATGATGGGCACCGGCAGCCCCGCCATCACTTCCAGGTTCTTGGCGATCGCTTCGGCCTGGCCGCGCTCCTCGGCATCGATGCCTGGATAGGCACCCGGCGTATCAATCAGCGCCACGATCGGTAGCTTCATCCGCGCCGCCAGCTCCATCAGCCGCCGACCCTTGCGATAGCCCTCGGGACGAGGCATGCCGAAGTTGCGACGCATTGCCTCCTTGGTCCCGCGACCCTTTTGATGACCGATGAGCAGCACCGGCCTGCCCCCGAGCACCTTGAGCCGCCCGAGCCCACCCACCACCGCCTCATCATCCGAGAACGCCCGATCGCCGTGCAGCTCGAAGAACTCGTCGGACAGCCGGGAAATGAAATCGAGCGTATAGGGCCGCAGCGGATGCCGCGAGAGCTGCACCTTCTGCCACGGCGACAGGTTCGAGTAAATCTCGGCGCGCAGCCGACTGGCGCGACGCTCCAGAATCTTGATCTCTGCGGCGAGCAGCTCACCACCCGCGAGCTGTTTCAGCTCACCGATCTTGTTTTCTAGCTCCACCAGGGGACGTTCAAACTCAAGCGACTGACGTGGATCAAGCATGAGAAGCCTTTACGAAGTGGCGCTATTTTTGAGTATGCTCGCCGCATGATGCAAGCCGTCATCGACCTACGCTCGGATACGGTGACCCGGCCGACGGCAGCCATGCGCGCCGCGATTGCCTCGGCCGAGGTCGGCGATGACATGTTTGGCGAAGATCCGACCGTGCGGCGGCTGGAAGAGGTGGTCGCGACCCGGCTGGGCAAGGCAGCCGCGCTGTTCGTGCCTTCGGGGACGATGGCCAACCAGCTCGCGATTCGCTGTCACGTCCAGCCCGGCGACGATGTCCTGTGCTCAGACGGTGCCCACATCAAGTGGTATGAAGCGGGGGCGGCAGCGGCGCTTTCCGGGGTCCAGCTCGTCACGGTCGGCCAGGGCGGGATGTTCACCCCGGCGGAGCTGTACGCGACCTACCAGCCCGAGCGCACCGATCAGGCCTCGCCGCCAAACCGTCTATTGTGCCTAGAAAACACCCACAACCGGGGCGGCGGCAGCATCTGGCCGATGCAGCAGATGTATGAGGTGGCAGCGGCGGCCCGGCAGCTCGGAATCAAGCTTCACCTCGACGGAGCACGGCTGTGGAATGCTGCGGTGGCGCTCGGGGTGCCGGATGCCGAGATCGCCGCGCCGTTTGATACCGTTTCGGTCTGTCTGTCAAAGGGTCTGGGTGCGCCGGTCGGCTCGCTGGTCTGCGGTCCGGTCGACATCATCCATCGCGCCCGTCGCTTTCGCCGCATGTATGGCGGCGCGATGCGGCAAGCGGGCATCTTGGCAGCGGCGGGACTGTACGCGCTCGCTCATCATCACCAGCGGCTCGCCGAGGACCACCACAACGCCCGCCGCATCGCCGAGGTGCTGTCGGATCTGCGCCACGTCCAGGTCATCGCGCCCCAGACCAACATCTTGCTGTTCGACTTGGCACCGCCGCTGCCTGATGCGGCAGAAGTGACCTCGCGGCTCAAGGCGCAGGGTGTACTCGTGGCCCCGTTTGGTCCGCGACGGCTGCGGCTGGTCACCCACCTGGACGTCAGCCATGAGGCCTGTGAAGAGGCTGCCCAGCGCATCCGGCAGGTACTATGCGACGCCGAGCTGTAGCGCTTTGGCTGGGGCTGTGCGCCTTGCCGCTGTCGATGCTGGTGGGCGGTTGTCGCAAGCCCCCGCCAATGCCGCCGCCGCTGGTCGAAGCACAGCTCGCCGAGCGCAAACCGGACAAGAGCGAAGCAATCCTGGAATACCAGCGCATCATCTCGATGTGTCGGGACGGCACCGCTCCGGCCTCGCTACGCGCCAAGGACGACTGCGGTCTGGCGGCGTTTCGACTGGCCCAGCAGCTAGAACAGCTTGCGCAATTTCCCGAGGCCGCGCAGGCCTATCGCGATGTCGAGCCGCTCAGCCACGATCCGACCAAGGTCGCCCGCGCTCTGTTTCGGGCCGCTGAGATCTACGCCGAGCGAATCGGCCAGCCGGCAGTCGCCGTCGAGCTGTGTCAGCAAGTGTTGCGAAAGCACCCCGCCGAGGTCGCAGCCGAGGACGCGCTGCGAGCCATGGTCCGCTGGCGCAAAGACGACCCGGCGCTGCTCTCTGAACTGGACGCGATCGCCAAGACCCACGCCGCCCACGTGCCCCTCGGCAGCTTTGCGTGGCTTTTGTCGGCGCAGCTTGCCCAGGACAAGGGCACGATGCCGGAGGCGATACGGCGCTACGACGAGCTGGCCCGGCGCTATCCCAAAGGCCCGCTCTACGACGATGCGCTGATCTCGGCGGCGAAGCTGCTCCGCTCTCTTCGGCGCTACGGCGAGGCAGCGGAGCGACTGGAGCGACTCCAGCGGACCTATACCTCGGCGCTGCTCGTCGGGCACTACAACCTGTACCTGCTCGCCGAAGGGGCGCTGCTCCTCGGACAAATTTACCTGGAAGACATGCGCCAACCGGCGCGGGCGATTCCGGCGCTCACCGGCTTCCTCAAGCGGCAGCCGACGTCACGCCTGGCCGACGATGCGCTGCTGCTGCTCGCCGAAGCCACCCGCCGCCGCCACACCCCGCCGACCCCGCTCGACAAAACCGAAGCCTGCCGTCACCTGGCCCGGCTTTACAAACAATACCCCGACTCAAACCAACGCCGAAAAGCCGACGAACCAACCCCGGAGCTGGCGTGCCCGGCAGCGCGTCCCTCAAAGCACCCCGCCCACCACTCGCCAAACCCACACC
>CALLYL010000620.1 GCA_937859535.1 uncultured Myxococcales bacterium | reverse complement strand
GCCGGTCCGCACGCCATCATAAACAAAGCCGAGGTCGGTATGACAGACCCCACAGCCTGCGACCCGCACCAACGCTTCATCGCTACGAAGGCTTTGTAGCTCGACGCGCCGGTTGGCACGAACCAGCGGCTTCCCCGTTGCTACGAGATCGAATGACTGGATTTGAATCGAGCGGTCGTCCTGGCCCATGACAAGCGAACTCCCGTTTGCGACGAAGCAGACGGCCGCTCTGATTTTTCAGAGTGCCATTCTGCAAAATGATGCATACATAATGACTATTATACAGAGACAGCATGTGACAAAAGTCCCCAAACGCCGATCTCTGGATCACAAAGCGACATTTGTGACCGGTACTACGCACTTACAATTGACGCAGCAGCCGAGGTCCGCAGTCGTTCTGTTGGGCGTTGTTAGGGCAATGGGCTCGGGTCTCGCGCCTGGCTCAACACCGCAAGGAATCGTGCAATCGTGTCTTCGCTGACATGGTCCATCACCACCGCCTTCCAGAAGCACGGCGAACCTTCATGACGGTCCGGCACCAGTGTAAACCGAATGGCAACCTCCACTGGGATGTGCTCGGCACGCATCGCCACCACATTCATTCCCGGCTCTCGAAAATAGGATACCCCGAGCCGATCGAGTCCTTGGCATAGCCGATCGGTGCGATCCAATAGCGAACAGATGAACGCCTTCCCTCCTTCCGATCCGTACGCTTGCAGGATCATCCACACTCCAACTGCGTTAGCACCCGAGCGGCTGCCGCACAACGTGTAGTCCTTGCCGTGGACATAGGTCGCCGCCTCCGTGCAGACATGCTGCATCAGGCCTTTGCGCGCCAGAAAGATCCCGGTTCCGTACGGTGCCTGAAGCATCTTATGCGCGTCCAACGTCATCGAGTCCACACGTGGATTTCGGAAGTCGAACCGGTGGGTTTGCATCGTGAACGGGTAGATAAAGCCACCAAATGCCGCATCAATATGAATGCGATAGGACACCTCCATTCCATCGAGCAGGCATGTGAATGCATCGATGTTGTCCACCGAACCAAACATCGTCGTGCCCATATTGAGGACACAGAGGAAGCCGCGCTTGCCATGGGACCGTGCTTCGAGGAGAAGCTGCCGCAGCGATGGTAGGTTCATCTGTCGATTGTGCGCACCTACCGGCACCGTCAACAGATCGAGACCCAGTAGGTTCGCTGCCTTAGAAACGGAGTAGTGTGTGTCCTCCGAACAGACAATCGCTAGCTCGGTCGGAGAGAGTCCATGGACTGTCCGAAACGCGTTGCGCTGCATCCACAGCGCTTCAATGTTGCACTCTGTCCCACCACTGGCTACGTAGCCATCATAGCAACCAGGCGCAGCACCTGCGATTTCCTCTGCACACAGTCGAATCAGATCCACTTCCAGCGCTTGGGTGCCCGCAAACGCGGTCTCGGACTCAGTGAGGGTATGACAGCCGATGTGGTTCGGATTTTCCCTCAGACAAGCCAGGAGTGGCTTATCAAGCAAAAACTCACCGTCTGGATAAATCGAACGGTCGAGGAATGAGCCAGGGAAGCCCATCACATCTGCCAGTGAATACCGAACGTTGTGATGTAGTGCAGCGCGCACTGCGGCTTGGTACCCGGATGCCGCCATCGCTTTCCAGAACATCGGTGCTCTCCTTGGGGAATGGGCCGTAGTTCTCGAGTAAACGGGAAACCGGGTGAAGAGAGCAATTAAAATGATGCTTGCAAAATGCTTGTTTGATGGATTATTGAAAGAGAAATTCAATTTCGTTGGAGCCAAGATGACCATCAAGCCTTGCGCTGTGGCACTGCTCGGGCTGCTGCTTCTTGCCTGCAGTAGCGACGGAAGCAATCATGAATCCGGGCACGAACTGAACCCCCAACCGGGCAGCTATGTCTGCAACACCCCAGGGGACGCAGACCTACCGGCTGATGTCACCATGGAGTCTCGCTTCGCGTCGATGAGTCCCGATGGGATGAACCGAATGGGAGTGCTGACGTTTGACGGTGCTGTACCGGGTCCGGTGTTGCGGATGAAGGTGGGACAGACTCTGCGGGTGAAGCTTGTCAATCGGCTGGACGCACCGATCGGACTGCACTTCTTAGGCCTGTCTTATCCGGTCGAGGATGATGGTACTTCGTTGTATCCGCACAGTGTTGTAAATCCTGGATGCGCCCATGTCTACACGGTGACTGCGAAGGCTGCTGGGGTGTTTCCATTTGTTGATCATTTGCGTCCAGGCAAGACTCTGCCGCTTGGTCTATACGGAGCTGTGGTTGTCTCTGCCAGCGACGAGCAGTCCGTTGATCGCGAGTTCGTGCTCTTTCTCGGGGAGCTAGGAATGGAGTCCGCGATAGGACACCAGGAGGAGGAAGAGGAGTCCGGGGGAGGGCAACGCTTTTTTATGACCTTCAATGGCCGCAGCCATGAGTCGCCTCTCACGGTTGTCCGAACCACCACGAACTTCATGCGAACAGAGAGCTGGCCGCAAAGCAAGGTTGGAGAGCGAATCCGGATGCGACTCGTCAATGTCTCCCCGAATGCGATCCATTCCTTTGGACTACATGGCTATAACTTCTGCGACCGCGGCGGAGTGCTAGATGACAGTGGTGTCTGTCCACGCGGCGGAGTGCCAAGAAACATCGTAAATCTCACTCCGCTCGAAGGAACCACCGTTGATGTACGAACAGACAATCCGGGCCGATGGATGTACCACTGCCATATTTTGGAGCACGTCGAAGAGGGCATGATGGGGTATTTTGATGTGACACCGTAGGAGTGCGAAGTGCGCTGGCTGCCGACTTGGGCACCGGTCGGCTCTCATCACCTACGTGGTTCTGGGGAACGACGCCATTGCGGTTCGATCGCTGGTGGGTGCCGTTGCGTCTGTTAGCTACTCCCAGGGTGGAATCGGGTGCGGCATCGAAGCATTGTGTAGCTTGCGCTCGACCCCCCTCGCCACCTGCTACTATTGTTCTCTGTTCGGAGTTCGACACGGAAGCTAGGAGAGCTTAAATGACTGTCAATACAAGCGCGCAAGTGAGCCCCCGATGGGAACACCCCAACATGGTAGCGAACTTTCGTGAGAGCCCGCCCAACCAAGTACTCCTCGCGTACGCCAAGGGTCTGCGTACAGCGGACACTCAGCAGGTGCTCGATCTAGGGTGTGGCGCGGCACGCAATGCGCTTCCGCTCGCACGGCTGGGCTACCACGTCGTGGGAACCGACCTCTCTGTACCAATGATCGAAGCCGCTCGGCATCGTGCGAAGGAGGAAGGACCGGACGAGAACATCGAATTTCTCGTGGCCCCGATGACGCTGCTGCCGCTTGAAACCGGGCGTTTCGACTTGGTGGTTGCGCACGGAATTTGGAACCTCGCCCGCTCGGACTCCGAGTTCCGTCATGCTCTTTCCGAAGCGGCACGCGTGGCCCGACCCGGTGCCCACCTGTTTGTGTTCACGTTCTCGCGCTACACACTGCCCTCCCATTGTGAGCCCATGGCGGGAGAGACCTTGATCTTCACGCAGTTTCAGGGCGAACCTCAGTGCTTCCTTACGGAAGAGCAGCTTGTCGAGGAACTCGCCCGCGTTGGCTTCCTCCGTGACAGCTCCGGTCCTCTCACCGAATACAACCGCCCCATGCTGCCACGTACGCTCGCAGGTCCACCCGTCATCTATGAAGGCACCTTCGTGCGGAGCTGAAAGCGCTGCGGGAAGCCACGAGCACTCAACCTTCCGAAGACGTACCCGCCCCCAATCCCGACCGTTCCGGAACCTACGCACCGGCATGGGCGCGGCGTGTCCTACACGTCGAGAAGAGCAAGGGGCTGCGAACGTTTGTGATGCGAACCTTACCCTCCGTTCTCGACGCAAGTTCGTTGAACAGTCCCTTTTGGGTGTGGAGCTGGATGAGCTGCATGGCGCCGAGGAACAGGAGGGCGCCGCTCATCAGCATGGTGGGTCCGATGGGAGTCTGTTTGCGGCCGCTAAAGCCGCCGAGCTTGGCCAGTGCCTCCATGACTTCGATGGATTTTTCATCGGTGGCTTGGCTGAGTTGATAGACCGTGGAGGCCGCCATCTGCACGAGCAGGGGCCCGAAGCAACGATGCCAGGGCCCGGCTGCTCGATCTGCTGGCTCTCGTAGAGTATGAAGAGCCCGAGGCGCACTTTCGGGTCGAAACAAACCCACTGCTACGCGAAATGCTCGCCACCGGCAGGTAGAGGCCACGGACATGGAACCTTGGCAGACCTACTGCTTTGATGATGTGGCGCAGGGAGCGGTCCGGGGCGAGACACCGATCCTGTGCGCAGTCTGTAGCGACCCGACCCATGCGCGCGAGCTGTGCGACTGGCTGGAGACTGCGGTACCCGCCTTCGATGAAGCGATGACGGTAGAGAGGATCTCAGCCGATCAGCTCCTGGCGCGGGTCGCGCGGGCAGGGACAGAGGCCCAGCCGATCGCGCTGGTGGTGGAAGATGCAACGCAGGCCGATGACAAGACGCTCGAACAGCGCTGGCACCACTGGAATCTGTCTCGCGAGGCGCTCCGCGCAGCACTCTTGGCGGAACCTCCGGCGGTTCAGCGAACGGTCATCCTGGTCGCCACCAAGGGACCGTTTCAGCAAGTGGCGGTCCTCAACTACGCGAGCGATCTGCTGTCTTTGACGACCGTGATGACTGTCGATAACACCGTACCGGGGATCGATCCGTCCGACAAAAGCCTCTATGCGTCCTATCTGTCCGCTGCGCGGGAGCTGCAAGCCCGATACTCGCTGACCACCCGAGAGTTTGTGCGTCGGCTCTATGACCGGGAAGAGCTACCTGAGGCGATGCCCCAGGCAGACCTTGCCCGCTGGCGCGACATCGCTTCGCGGCTGCGTGGAAACTTGCCTCATGACTGACACGAAAACCTTGCAGCAAGTTCGCACGATCGTTGGCTTCAAGGGCTCGGAAAACCTGGAAGCCTGCAGACCCAAGCCTGGACCACCACTCCCTATCCCGAACAGACACACTCTGTGTCATGGCAACTCACCTGAACGGGGTGTATTTTCTGAGAGGTACGGACAAATAAATTACTACGATTTGCATGAAAGCACATACAGTTCATGCAGATAAGCAGAAAGTGGCAGTTGGTTACATACGTGTAAGTACGCAGGAGCAAGCCCAGGAAGGTGTGAGCTTAGGCGCACAAAAGGATAAGCTCAAGGCATACTGCAAAGCGATGGGGATTAAGCTGGCCGAGGTTTTCACCGATGAGGGGATTTCGGGCGGAACGATGGATCGGCCAGGACTACAGGCTGCGCTTGCTATGCTTCGCAAGCGCCGTGCTGACACGTTGGTCGTCGTCAAGCTCGATCGCCTGACTCGCTCGGTGAAGGATCTGTGTCTGCTGGTTGAGGAGTATTTTGCAACAGACCAGTATGATCTGATCTCGGTCTGCGGAATGATCAACACGCATACTGCTGCAGGCAGACTCATGATGCTAAACTTGGCAAATTACGCACAATACGAACGAGAACTAATCTCGGAGCGCACGAAGGAGGCGATGCAGCACATGAAGGCACAAGGCGTTCGTCTGGGTGTTGCTCCATATGGTTATAGGCATGGAAAGAACTTAGATGATAAAGGGCGGCGCGAGATGGAGCCGGTCAGCGCAGAACAAGAGATCATCAAGCAGATGATTCGACTCCATAGCGATGGCGCAGAGATCAAGCGCATCGCGGCGTTCCTGAATGACAAGGGCATCCCGGCTCGACGTGGTGGGGCGTGGCATGCTCGATTGATAGGAATCATTCTGGAGCGCGAAGGACATCACGATCGGAAGCGGTTTCGGAAGACTCCTACGGCTCCGATGGTCTGCGATCGGCGGTGTTCAGCAGAGCGGGCACAGGCGATGCGCTCCGAAGGATGCAGCCTTCGTGAGATCGGGCGGAAGCTACGAAAGGAGGGACTTGTCCCACCTCGCGGTGGGGAGTGGCACCCCTCGACGGTGTCTGAGTTGCTGGCACATGCGCCCGAGCTAGCTCATTTGAGCGCGCTGGACCGCGCACGAGAGCTTAGGAGTGAGGGCTACTCTCTGCGAAAGATCGCCGGTCAGCTCATGGAGGAAGGACACCGACCGACTCGCGGCAGACTATGGTACGCGGCGCAGGTTTCCGAGTTGATTGCCGATCGATAGCCTCGTAACCGAAGTACGACCGCAGCGAGTACGTCAGCGCGGCTTCAGCACTCGCATATCGCCGTCTTTCAGGCTCGCAACGTAGCCATACGGCTGCAAGTGCAGCCCTTTCGCAACCCCGTGACCCCCATCAATGCTCCGCCCGTACTCGTCCAGATAGCCGACGATGTAGATTCCCTTCATTGGGATCACGGGGGGCTCGAAGGGATGGAGCTTGAATCTAGGCTTCAGCTTCTCTCGACCGTCATACCGGATGGATGGATGTAGGGCGGAGGGAAACAGGTACATCACGCGCCCGTGTTGCCTCGACGGCACGATGATTCCGAGTCGGTAGCCACGAGCCTTCTTCCGAGCATTCACCAGCAACGTTTCTTCAAGCTCCGCAAGCGTCAACGGTTCGGGTGTTGGATGCTCCCGATGGACAACGTGTTCATAAGGTGAAACGAGCTTGGTGGGCGCGGTGTCTTCCTCTCGATAGTCCTCTGCTTCTCGACCGGACACCAGACTATGAGGAGTGGAACGTGGCGGCGCGAGGCTCATCCGATTGCGCCATGGTGCATTATCGGGCGATTCTGCAAGTAGTTCCCACCATGGCCGCTGCGGTGTGGGCGTTGCTTCGGGCGCTGGCGGGGACCACTTTTGTAGCGCGTTGGTTGTTGGCGGCTGTGGGGGCGGAGTCGTCGGCTTTGACGTATCCCGATCTACTTTCCGACGTGCCGCCAGCTTGCACGCATGGGAGCAGAACCGGGCATCGGCGCGCTTGCCCTTTTCGATCTTTCCCTTGCAGTACTCACACAGCCGAGTTTCGGGAACCATGGTCACTACATCGTATCACGCTCCGGCACAGATCACCGCGAAACGTACACCATAAAGTGACGGATCACTCCTGCCAAATCGAAGGAAGTGGGAAGCCATTTGGGAGCCATTTAGGGAGCCGTTTACAAGACCCCTGAAAGCCGGATGAGAACCGGCTCAGAGCCAGCTCAGAGCCGTATCTGAGACGGCAACGATACGGCTTTGAGCCGCATCTGAAAGCGGCCATGAAGGACTAGATTGGGAAGCAAAAGGAGTCGAGTAGGAATGCGCAAAGGAGTGCGCTAGCAGGTAGGGAATCAGGAGCTGAACGTACTACGTTCGCTGACTCTGTGGACGTAGATACACGCCGGTTGCCTGATGAACAGCGGCCAGACCTCCGGCCACTGGCTGCTCAAACAGAGACATCGCTTCGGCTCGGTTCGCACACGGATGGAAGCGGACTCCGTAGCCCGAAACATCCCAGACGATGAACAGCCACTTGATACCGTCCGGATCGCGGTGCCAGGCGACCTCCCATACATATAGAAGTGGTTGCTCGTCCTGCTTCGTTGCTGGCTGCTCTACTGTGCGAAGTGCGACGATCACATCACGCACCGGATCGGTGTGGAAGTGCGCCGCCGTGTCGAGCCAGAACAGCAGGGCTCGCTCGTTGGGCGTCGCGGCGCTGTCGATGTCAGCCAGCCAAGGCCGATTCGTGAAGGCAGGGCTCGCTTCCGACGCTACCACT
Organism: uncultured Myxococcales bacterium; assembly: GCA_937859535.1. Classification (GTDB taxonomy): domain Bacteria; phylum Myxococcota_A; class Polyangia; order Palsa-1104; family JAEUJZ01; genus JAEUKA01. Next base: position 832 of record CALLYL010000620.1, on the reverse strand, counting down.
TGCGCTTGGTCGTTCCGTGGTGGCGTCCGTTTGCGCTGTGGGCGTCGAGGACGGCTGACGATTGCTGAAGTCTGTGCTGTGATCTCCATGACTCTACCTCGCTAAACCCAGCATAGATGTGCTGTTAACAGCACATTTACTTTCTGTTCAGGCTGCTTGCAAGTTCTGCTTACAGCACACACTGACCTGGCTGTGTCTTTGCCGTCGCAGACGTGCTAAGCGACAGGCCGTGACTTTGGCCTGTGAAAAACTCGGCGAACGCCTCTTTGAAGCCCGCGACCGGGCAGGCTTCACGCTGCGCGAGCTGGGCCAACGCTCCGGCGTCTCATGGTCCTCGATTAGCGCGATTGAGAAAGGCCGCCAGTCCGCCACGGTTGAGACGATCGAGCGTTTAGCGATCGCTCTCAACGTCCGCCCGGCCTGGCTGGCGTTTGGGGAAGGGCGGGGGCGGCGGAGAGTCACGCAACCCGAACTTCAGCTAACAGAAGAGTAGAGACACAGAGCTAGTAGGTATGAGAGAGAGAGTAGTCGTGTCGAAACTGAGCAAATTATATTGGCATTGTCAAGTCGGTTTATCTAGCGCGCAACGGGACAAGTGGGATGCGGTTGTTCTTGACTATTCTCTTGACCGGATAGAAGCGGAAATCGCGACTCCGTGGCGCAAAGGGCTGGCATTCTTTCTGGGAGGGATGAGATTCAATCCTGAGACGGCCAATATTCGGATTATTCACACGCCGAATCCATCAAAACACTATATTGATCAAATGGTAAACATTCGCATGATTTCCGATGCTTTTACGAACGCGGATATGGTTTCGGGAGTTTATCACAC
>CALLYL010000619.1 GCA_937859535.1 uncultured Myxococcales bacterium | reverse complement strand
CTGGGTCAGCTTGCTGACGTGCGGCAGGTGCAGGACGTTTTCCATGATCGAAGCGTGCGAGTACTGGAATCCTTCGTATCCGCGTCGCAGATCCGCGTGCGCATCGATATGAAGCACCCCAAATGAGTCATAACGTGTCGCCAGTGCGCGGATCAGACCGAGAGGAACGCTGTGATCGCCTCCCAGCACGCCCACGATCTTGCCGAGCGACAGATGAGCTTGCGCCTGCCGTTCGATCCAGTCGTTTAGCTCGCTGGACGCCGCGTTCACCTCGCCTTGGTGTAGGAGCAGCTCGCGATCATCGGCGGGTACCCCTTGCTCCAGCTTCGCAATGCAGTGTCCAGCCAGCTTTCGGAGCGCTTCGTTTTTGGCCTGCCACTCTTTGGAGATCGGCAGCAGGTAAAAACCGGCCCGCCAGCCGTCCGGCCACACCGGATCAAACAGATCCACCTGGGTCGAGGCGTCGAGGATTGCTTGTGGTCCCAGCGCGGTTCCGGTGCGGTACGAAACCGTCACTTCCCACGGCACCGGCAGAATCACCACCTGGCACTCTTCATAATCAAACGGCAGCCCAAACAGCTTGCCGTTTCGCACGCCCACGTCGCCGGGGCTAAAAGTATTGATTTGGTCGCTCTTGCTCATCGGATGCTACTTGTTCGAGGTGAGCCAATTATCGGTTAGTGAGGGGGGCGCGAGCCAAAGATTGATCGACCGACGCGGACAACCGTCGCTCCTTCCTCGATGGCGACCTCATAGTCCGAGGTACTTCCCATCGAGAGCTGGGTGAGTCCGTGCAACTTCCCAAGCTCGCGCAAGGCCGCAAAGTGTGGACGATTGTCCTCGGGCGTCCAGGCTGTGGGGGGCTCAGGCTGTGGCGGCATGCACATCAGTCCCACCAGCCGCAAGCCCGGCAATTTGCGTACTTTTTCGGCAAGCGCTGCGACCTGCGCCGGTGCGATACCGCTCTTGCTGTCTTCGGCGGCCATGTTGACTTCGATAAACACGTCGATGGGGTGGCCTTCGCGCCGTTTGTTCAGCTCTTCGGCGATTTCCAGGCTGAACAGCGCATGAAACGACGTCGCCACCTTCGCCACGTACTTCACCTTGTTCGTCTGAAGGGGGCCAATCGCATGCCAACGCAGCTCGGGGACATGCGCCAGTTCGCTCGATTTGTCGCGTAGCTCTTGGGCGTAGTTTTCCCCAAAGTCGCGCTGTCCGGCCGCATACGCAGCCTCGATATATGCCCGGGGCTGGAGCTTGGACACGGCCACCAGCGTGACTTCGTCGGGTCGACGGTGAGCCCGCAGGCAAGCCGCTGCGATCTTGGTCCGAACCGTCGCCAGGTTGTTTGCGATTTCATCCACGAGGCACTCCTATGGGAGCTAGAAGCCCGGTGTTTCCATCGGTCCGTGGCTGTTGCCGCTTACGAACTGACGCACCACCTCATCGTCGGTGTTGCGAAATTCGTCCGGCGTCCCGAGCATGTGGACTCGGCCCTGATAGAGCAGGGCGATCCGATCGGCGATCGCAAAGATGCTGGTCAGATCGTGCGACACCACCACCGAAGTGACACCGTGAATGTCAATAAGCCGACGAATCAGAGCATCGACCCGGCGAGCACTCACCGGATCAAGTCCCGTCGTAGGTTCATCGAACAGAAGATAGTCGGGCTTGAGCGTCAGCGCGCGAGCGATCGCCACCCGTTTGCGCATTCCGTCGGACAGCGTCGCGGGCAAGTGCTCGGCGAACTCGCGCATGTGGACCTCGTCCAAAAACGTCAGTGCAGCCTTGCGGGCGCTGGCATCCGACAGCCCTTGGTGCTTGCGCAGCGGGAGCGCCACGTTGTCGATCACCGTCATCGAGTCAAACAGCGTCGAACTCTGAAACACCATCGCACAGCGACGGCGAACTCGATATAGCTCCGGCTCCGAGAGCTGATCGATGCGCTCACCGTCGAGCCAAATTTCGCCTCGGTCGACACGCAGCAGCCCGATGACGTGCTTGATCGCCACCGACTTGCCGACGCCCGAAGCTCCGATGACAAACAGAATCTCGCGGTCTTTGACGTGCAGCGTCAGCCCGCGTAGGACCGCATGGCTGCCGAACGACTTCCAGACCGAACGGAACTCGAGCACGAGCCTACTTGCCGCTCTGCGCCTGCCGATAGACGTTGAGATACGCCCGCGCCGACGCCGCCCAGCCGAAGTCCGCCCGCATGGCTCGCTTCTGTAGCGCTAGCATGCTCGGCTCATCGCTGTGATACGCGGACAATGCCCGTCTGATGGCATTGGCCAGCGCCCCGGTGGTAAAGGGTCCAAACGTAAAGCCGGTGCCACTTCGCGAGCGGGCGTCGAAGTCCACCACTGTGTCGAATAGCCCACCAACGGCACGTACGATCGGAATCGTGCCATAGCGCATGCTGTAGATCTGATTCAGCCCGCAAGGCTCGAAGCGCGAGGGCATCAAGAAAAAGTCGGCACCGGCTTCAAAGCGGTGCGCCAGTGACTCATCGAATCTCAGACGGACCGCGACGCGGGTCGGATAGCGCTCCGCCAGCATCCGTAGACGCTGCTCCAGGGCCGGCTCGCCCTGACCCAGAAGAGCAAACTGGAACTCGCTGCGGCCTTGCAGCTCACCGTCCAGCCAGTCGATCAGGAGGTCGATCCCTTTTTGCTCGGTCAGGCGGGAAATCGTGACCAGAAGCGGGGTTTTCGGACGAATCGGCAGCGACAGCTCTCGTTGCAGCTCGGCCTTGCAGCGAGCCTTGCCCGACAGCTCCGCCGCGAAGCCTTCTTCCGAGAGCGCGTCTAGTTCTGCGGGTGGCTTGCCATAGCGAGCGGGCAGTGCTCCGTCGAGCCAGGGACTCCAGCGATCGTAGTCGACACCATTCAAGATGCCGGTGAGTCGTCCTCGGCGGGCCTGCATCACCCCATCGAGGCCATAGCCGAACTCGGGGGTACAAATTTCCTGCGCGTAACGCGGGCTTACCGTCGTGAGTCGATCGGCAAGCTGTAACCCGGCTTTGATAAACGAGGCCTGACCATAAAACTCGATCCCGTCGGGTGTCAGCAGCTCGGGTCGTACCCCAAGTTTTTGGGCTTCACCGAGTGGGAACAGCCCTTGGAACATCAGGTTGTGTACCGTGAACACCGTCGCGGGAGGCGTTTCCCAATCGGCCTGCTGCGCAAAGTAGACCGCGAGCCCGGCTTGCCAGTCGTGGGCATGGATCACATCGGGTCGTGGGGTCAGCTCCCGTCCGAGCGCAATCGCGGCCTGTGAAAGCAGGGCAAAGCGCAGCGGGTTGTCGGGATACCCTTGTCCTGGGTTTTCCGGCGGACCGTACACACCCGGACGCTCAGAAAACAGCGGGTGATCGATCAGGTACACCGTCACCACGGGCCCGGGACCGGGCAGCCGACCTTCGAAAAGACCGACCTCGAAGTTCTGGCCACCAACGGTGACATTCAGCTTGCGCAAGCGCTTGGCAAGCCCGTGCCGCTCAGTATCCACCGAGCCATAGCGCGCCGACACCACCGTGACCCGCGACGCTCCGTGCTGCGCGAGTGCTTTGGGTAGCGCTGCCAGGACATCGCCCAGGCCACCCGTTTTCGAAAAAGGCGCGACTTCCGAGGCTACATGCAGGACGTTCATCAGGAAAACCTTTGCTAAGCGACCTTACGCGCCACGAAGGTGGCCAAGCGCCGAGACAACACCGGCCGGCATCGCCCGAAGGCCAATGACCAGCATATCGTCCTCGGTTCCCAGCTCGCGGATGGTCAGCACTTCCGATACCGCAGCGATGATTCGCTTGGCCATCGCGTTGTGCTTGAGCTTGGGCAGTTGCAGCAGATCAAGCACAAACTCATCGCCTTGCGCGGACAGGATCACCGTCGGTCGGAACGGCAAAAACGCCAGCATGTCACCCGGCTTCGACAGGTCCATCATCATCAACATCGAGCCCATCGGACTGTCCGCCGGTGGTTTGACGACCAGCTCGCGAACGTGAAGCGTGACCCGGACACTGTCGACGGAAAGCTGCACGCTTTCAATCGACACCACTGCGGAGACGAACAGAGCCGTCCCCATCACGTTAAAGGTCGCGGCAAAGCGGACTCCCGGTGGAACCGCAGCCAGAGACAAGTCATCGGGGAGCTTGCCTTTGGTCAGCTTTCCGAGGAGCCACGTCACCGCATCCATCGGCAACCCGAAGCGAAGCTTGGTGGCGTTCACAGCGCTGCGCAAGAGATAGTCTGGCTTGGAAACCAGGTAGGCAAAAGCTTGCTGGATCTCTTGTAGGGTGATCACTTTCATGCTCCGTAAGCTAGCCCAATCGGGCTTTCCTTGTCACGACGGATATCGCGGGTTTTGGATGCCTCTACCACCGCCAAGATTGGCAGGGTAGGGCGTGCAGATTCAAGGACGCGGAAGGTGAAGACAGCCCGGCTGTCCACGAAGGACTAATTCGCTTGGAGCGCCTCGATCACCGAGATGCCCTTCTCGGTGAGAGCCCACACGCGGCCACGGACGTCGACGCCCATGTTGAGGATCTTGTCGTCGAGCAAGCCCGAGCGAGTGCCAATCTGATAGGTACGCTTTTCGGTGAGCACTTGGATCACGCCCCGGTCGGTGCCAATCCAGATGCGTCCGTCGGGATCTCGGGTCAGCGCACTCGCTTTGACGTTGTACGGGGGCTCTTTCGGGAACGCCCAGCGATTGCCATCCCACACGCCGATGCCGCGGCTCGTGGCGATCCAGATTTGCCCATTGAGACCTTCGATGACGTCATGAACCAGCTCGGACTCTAGGCCGTCGTTTTCGGTGAAGACCTTGACGGTCTTGTTATCGACGACCCGCACCGCGCCCGCTCCAGAAGCCAGCCACGCCTCGCTGGAGCCTTTCCATGCAATCGCCGTGACGTCGGATGGCACGTTGACACCTTGCGAGACACCCGGCTGGCTGCCGGTCGGCCGCTGGCGGTGATAGACCACTCGAGCATCATCGACATAGACTTCGGCGGCACCGTAGGCGCGAGCATCTTGCTCTTTGTCGACGTAGCGCAGACCGACCCAGAGCTGTCCTTTGGGTGAGAAGTTGGCGAAAGACAGATCCGGAACGCCGGTCGGAACCTCCAGTGGAGTGAGTCCAACAGGTGCCCAGTCGCCCTTCGTCCCCACTCGAGAAATGCGTACAACACGGCTGGTGGCCCCACGATGGAGCGCGATGACCGCCCCGACCGGATCACGGACCACCGACAGCACGTGAGAGCCCTTTTCAGGATCGACGTTGGTTACATCGAAGGTTTGGCCGTCAAAACGCCATGCTTGGGTTCCACCCGTCGCTACGTAGCAGTCGTTGTTGTTGACGCAGGCCACCGACAGACGCTCGGCACCAGCCGTCAGATCGAACAATCGCAGCGGAGTCTGCTTGCCCTTCTGGATGCGCATAACCCCGAGGAAGCGGGTGCCAATGTACAGCGAGTCGGCGTCTGCTGAGACGCTGGTGATGCCATCGGGAAGACGAACATCGACCAAATCGGTATCAAACAACGGTGCTGAACCGGCCGCGCCACCCGGGCCAGCAACCAACCACGGACGCACCGGGCGAGGCCCTCGGGTTTCCGTCGAGCCGCTTGGCTCCAGGGCTGCTGCGTACTTGTCGACCTGCGGCGCAAACCACGCGCTTGTCTTTTTGCCGCCCTTGTCCTTTTTGCCTTTGCCCTTTGGGTCGGGGGGAGGCGGCGGAGGTGGTGGAGCAGCAACGGGTGGAGGTGGCGGAGCAGCTTCCTTCACCAGCAGTTCAGCCAGCGGCTGCGCCTTCGGAGCACCAAGCGAAGGGCTTCCCGAGAAGGCAAACTTGATCGGGCCGCGAATTTCAGCGGGAGTGGCGACGCGTTTCATCGTCCACACCGACTGTCCGGCACCCAGGAATAGATCGGCCCCCACGCGCTGGACCCACTCGATGACGTTCGAGTTGTCAACGCGGTACGACCAGAAGCGATGGCCATCGAAGAAGGCGATCCGTTGACCACCTGGGCCTTCACCCACCGCCAGCAGCGAGCCGTTGGCATCGGCGACCATGGCACGGACGTTGTCGATGTCGTTGCCCTCGGCCATGCCGAACTGGAGCATGTCCTGCTTGACGACGCGCATGATGCCCTTGCCGCTCGTGCCGACCCACACGCCGGTGCCACCATCGTGGATGATGGACGTGACCGTCGTTCCGGCTGCGTAGCGTTCCCACTGGCCGTCTTTGAGCCGCGCAAGTCCGTCGCTGCCGCCGACCCACACGTTGTCGCCATCGGGGGTTACCACGATGCCAGCGACGAGATCTCCAACCGGAGCCTTCGGGTACTTGGTCCAGCTACCACTGGCGAAGTGGCCGACGCCCTTCGATGTGGTCACCCATACGCCGCCCTTCAGGTCGAGCGAGATCCCCTCGATGCGATCCGCAGGCAGTCCATCGATGGTGGTGAGCACTGCCGGGGTCGGTGGTTCGGAGGTGGTGCTCCATCGGACCAGACCACGTGGCGTGCCGACCCACACCAGGCCCGCCGCCGCCGCGAGCGATTTCACCGGTCTTGAGTCGGAGAAGCTACGGACACGCACTGGCGCGCTTGTGCCACTTGTGCTGGTGGCGGCGACGGTTGGCTTGACATCGGTTTTCGATGAAGGCCCGCAGCCGTTCATCGCAAACTGGCTGCTGAGCATGCCAAGGCCAACTAGAGTGAAG
>CALLYL010000618.1 GCA_937859535.1 uncultured Myxococcales bacterium | reverse complement strand
CATTTGGAGGGCGGCGATCAGCCGACGAGAGGGGCACCGATCAGGCGGCGCAACTGAATGATCGACAGCGAGAGATCAAAGCGAGCCTGAGCCAAGCCGACGGCCGACAGGTCCATTTGATCCTGCGAGGTCAGCAGATCGAGCTGGGTGGCGGTCCCTGCCTCGTATTGGAGCCGCACCAAGTTGAGCGTCTCCTGGGCCATCTGGAGGGCGCGCTGCGCCGTGAGCAGGCCTTGTCGCTTGGTCTGGACGTTGCGGCGAGCGTTGATCACCTCATCACTAATGCTCTCGCGGAGCTGTTCCATCCGCAGCTCGGCATCGCGGCGCTGGGCATCGAACTGGTGGCGCTGCGCATCGCGGACAAAACCGTCGAAAAGCTGCCAGTCGATCTGGGCACCGAAGGCGTAGCTGTCATGGCGGCCCGCAAAGCCGGTGGCGTTGGTCAGTCGGATGTTGCCAAACAGCGAGACGTTTGGAGCATAGCGCAGCCACGATGAGGTCACCTGCGACTGGGCGGCTCGCATCGATAGATCAATGCTGAGAAGCTCGGGACGACTCTTGAGCGCCTGGTCGACCAGTTGGTCTTCGGCGGTCAGCTCAGTGCTCGGCTCGGGTGGCGGCGTGACCTTGAAGCTGCCGGCGGGCTGCTTGATCATCGTCGCCAGCATTCGATAGGCCGAGGCGCGGCTGTCTTGAGACTCAAGCAAACGCTGTTTGGCCTGAATCAGCGCCAGCTCGGCGCGAGTGACCTCGACTTTGTTCACGACGCCCGCTTGCAGTCGGACTTTGGCGTTATCGACGGTCTTTTGGGCGACCTCGATGGTATTGGTGCGGGCGGCGACCAGCTCTTCCGAGCCCGCTGCGGCAAAGAACGCCGTTGCCACCGACTGAAGCACTTGCGCCATTGTCACATCGAGCTGCCGTTCCTGGGCGCGATAGGCCAGCTTTGCTCCTTGTAGGGCAGGGTAGGCAGCCGGAACCAGCAGCGGCACGGCGGCGACGATGTTGGCGTCCAGTTGCAAGCGCGGCTGGATCACGATTTGCGGGTTGGCGCTGGTGAGCATCGAATCCAGCTCATCCACCGTCGGTGGTGCTTTGGTAAGCTGCGAGGCCGGGTCGGTGAGCTGCTTGCACAGTGAGTCCACTGCGTCGCGATTTGAGCCACTGGCATTCCGACAGTAGTCGGCCAGCGACTTGGTGAGCGAACCTTGTTGCAGCATGCCGGTCTTGGCCAGCGCAATCGACGCATCCGAGATCGCTCCACCTTGCAGCAGGCTGGAAAACGTCTGGGCCCGCTGATCGAATGGGACTTTGACCTCAGGCTCGTTGACGGTCAGTCGTCCTTGCACGTTCAGCGTTGGTAGCAGCGCCGCCATGGCTCGTTCTACGTCGGCGTGGGCACCCTTTAGGCGAGCTCGTGCAGCGGCGAGATCGCGGTTCTGGGTTTCGCCCAGCTTGATGGCATCCTCGATGGTCAAGCTGCGAGCGGCAGTGGCCGTCGCGGCACGGGGGTTTTGTTGGGCAGCCGAGAGAGCGGGTGACAACGTGGTCACCGAGCACAAGGCGAACGCAAACAGGCGTGCGCACGGGTACATGGTGCTTTCGATCCTTTCTGCTTTGGCGTCGAGCGACTAGGGCACGAGCTTGAGGTGGCTCGGACGAGGCTTCTTTCCAGGTTTCGCTGGCGGTGGTGGCGGCTCAGGCGATGGCTCAGGCGGTGCAGCCTCGACGTCTTTGGGAACGTCCTCTTCCCAGACCATGCCGCGCCTATCTCCATCGTGCATCGCAAATACCGCCGACCAGGGAATCAGCGTCGAGTGCGGACTCCTTTGGAAGGACAGTGTTGCTTTGATGCCTTCGTCGTCAATCGTGAGGTCCGCAATCGGCATCGGCATGTTATAGCCGTACTGCAATACGAGCCGTGGCTCTCTCCGCAGGTGGGGGGGCAAAACAACGCCGTCCCGACGAGGGTCGAGCACAACGTAGACCCACGCATCCTTGAGCAGTTCGAGCATCACCTGTTTCTTTTCCGGGAGCATGAAGAGTCTTTCCGTGACTGGAATCGAACGTACGTTAGCACGGCTCCCAAAATTGGCACCCCCGCTCGTACCGAGCCGATGTGAGACAACCTTTTGCCTGAACTTTTACCCAAACTCCATGCCTGAAAAAGATCCTTCTCACTGGCTGTATCGCTTTACCTCTGACGAGTGGCTGCGCGCTTCCGCACACGAGCTGATTCATGCGCGACGAGCATTTTTGCAAAAGGCGCAGCGGGAAGGGGTGGCCCACTCGCGACGAGCGGCGGGGATGGCGGTGAATGCGCTGCTGTGGCATCGGCCAGACGAGAGCTATGGGCGCAGCTTTATGGAGCACTTGGCGACGCTGACGAAGGATACCAAGGTTCCAGAGCCGATTCGGCAGGCGGCAGATGCGCTGGTGGGCATGTCGATGAAAGCCGAGTTGGTGACGCTGGGCAAAAAGGGGGATCCGACGCGGGTTGAGCCAGCCGAGCGGATCTTGGCCTGGGCAAAGCAAATCGTCGCTGAGTATCTGAACGTAAACTAGGAGCCGGGCGGCGAAGCTTGGCTGCGGACGCCGGCTAATTGCCCCGAAAGACCGGTGGTCGCTTTTCCAAAAACGCCGCTACACCTTCCGTGGCGTCCGCAGTCTTGCTGAGCAGGCTTTGGCTGTGGGCTTCCCACTCGAGCATCGTTTCCAGGTCCACGGTCGCGCTGCGATGAAGTGCGCGCTTGGTCATCGCCTGAGCCAGTTTCGGTCCACTCGCCAGTTTTTCGCACCAACCGAGAGCGGTTTTCTCCAACTCGCTCGCCGCAACCACCGAGTGTACCAAACCAGTCGTCTTGGCTTCCTCTGCGCTCAGCACGGCGGCGGTCATCAGCATGTGCATCGCTTTCGACGAGCCAACCGCCTGGGGCAGCAGCCATGACAGTCCAAAGTCTGCGGATAGTCCGACGCGATGAAAGACGGCTCCAAAGGTTGCGGTATCGGCACAAACGCGCAGATCACAGACGAGAGCCAGCGACAGGCCGGCCCCCATACACACCCCTGGAATGGCCGCGACGACCGGCAGGTCTAGCTCGTACAGCGTTTGAATCAGTTTGCTATCGCGGACGAGCTGTTCTCGACGATCAGAGATGGGCAGTGCCAGTCGCTCGGGCATCGTCTTGAGGTCACCACCTGATGAGAATGCACCACCAGTGCCGGTCACCAGGATCGCTCGTACCTGCGGTTGCCGCTGAATTTCGACGAGGTGCGCTGTCAGTTGCTGCCAATCTTCGGGCCGTAGCGCATTTTTGGCCTCGGGACGATGTAGGGTTAGACGGGCCACTCGCCCCGCCAGATCGAAGGACAGCACAACCGACATGGAGAGGTTTATATCGCGATTCCAGTGACGGATCCGGCTATCTATGGCTAAAATTGCCACCTTAGGCGCTGATTCGGCGTCCTGTGATCTTGATGCACAACTTCCTCTTGGACTTCGACTGGGCCGCCAGTGTGGATACGCTGGCACAGGCCGCCTCTCCCGTGGTGACGAAGCTTGGTGCTTTTGAGTCGCTTCGTGACTGGGCCAAAAATGCGGATCGCATCACGCTGCTGACGCTCGGGTCGATGATCCTGTGCTCTGTGGCGGCGGTGACGGTCGCGATTGAGCGTACGCTGACGCTGTGGAATCTTGCGGAGTCATCGCGTCGACTGGCGGAGCTGGTCCGACGGGCTCTGTATCGGGGGGCGATCGTCGATGCTCGAACCGCTTGTCAGCGCAGCAAGTCGCCTCTTGCCGACGTGATGCTGGCTGGGTTTGAGCGACTCGGGCGTGGGTCGAGCGATGCACTACGGGCGGCCGTCGAGCGTGAACGACAACGAATGGTGATGTCGCTGCGAGGCCCGCTGTGGGTGCTTGGTACGATTGGTGCGACGACGCCGTTTCTCGGTCTGTTTGGCACCGTCATCGGCATCATGGGCGCGTTCCGCAAGATCGGTGAGAGCAACCAGGCCGGTATCCAAGTCGTCGGTCCGTTTATCGCTGAAGCGCTGATCGCTACCGCCGTTGGCATTGGCATCGCCGTCGTGGCACTGCTGGTATTTAACTATTTTCAGTCGCGACTGGCGCGGATGAGCATTGAGTTGCGGCTGACGATCGAAGAGTTTCTGGAAGACCTGACCGATGCCGAGGGCAAGGCCGTACCGCCTGAGCCGACCCGCGAGCGCAAGGGGCTCGAAAACAAAGAGAAGGCTGCGACGGCGAAAGACGCAAGCGAGGAGGCGGCCTGACATGGCCCTCGGTAAAGTACCCGGCAGCGAAAACGATCTTGATGACGAAGGCATCTTCGCCGAGATCAACATCACGCCGCTCACCGACATCTTCCTGGTGTTGCTGATTATCTTCATGGTGACATCATCGGTGATTGCCGACGCTGGGGCTCGTTCTGGCCTGCGGGTCAATCTGCCCAAAGGCGCCACTAAGGAAGTCAATCCGGGCAGCAAGGATCTGACGGTGGCGATCGGACCCGACGGCAAAATGATGGTCGACGGTAAGCTTGTCGATGGCACCGAGTTGGCGCGACTTTTTGCCGAGGCCAAAGGCCGGGACAGCTCGACTCAAATCATCGTTCACGCTGATGAGTCCACTGCTCACGGTCGTGTGGTTTCGGTCATGGAGTTGGCCAAGACCGCCGGACTTCAGCGACTCGCGATTTCCACCCGCAAGGCTCGCTAGCGATGTCTGCTCCCATTAGTGCGCGACTTACGCAGTCGCTTTCGATTCAGGCCAATGTCAGTTACGACGTCCTGGCTCAGACGCAGCCCGATGGGACCAGCGTCCCGGTTCTGATTGGGAGCGGCAAGTTCGCCAAGGTTTATAAAGCCTGGCAGCGCAGCGCTCGTCGCAATGTCCGACCGGTTGCGGTCAAAATTCTACACGATCACGCAACGCTGGCCGACGAGAGGCTGTTCAAGCAAGAGATCGATCTACTCAAAGAGCTGACGACGGTGCGATCGGTGAACGTGATTCGCACTCTCGACATTGTAAGGGTGCCGCCGTTGGCGATGTGCGGCTGTGGCGTGGTCTATCACCCCTTGTGTCCGCGAGGCTGTGGTCAGCTCCTGCAGCGGGTCGAGCGGCTTGGGCACGACCATCCGCTGCTCTCGTGCTCTCGCTGTGGCTACGAGCTTTCGGCAGAAGACGTCGATCAGCGCGGCATCGAGCTGTTGCGGCCACCGGCGAAGACTTGCTGCCAAGGTCCGAAAGCACAGCGCGGCACACTCCTGAGTTTCGTCGATCGCGAAGTGGTGGTGATGGAGCTAGTCGAGCACGGGCTCACCGATCTTCCGCAGCTAAGTCGCCAAGCCATGGATCGGATTCTATCGCCCAAGTCTGCCGATGGCGGGACGGCCAGTTCGCTGCGGCTGCCGACGGACAAGCACGAAGCACGGTTGGCGCAAAAAGCGCTACTGGCCGAAAAGCTCCATCTGATGGTGCAGTTGGCCGATGCACTCGCGTGGCTCCACGGCGAAAAGAGAATCATTCACAAGGATCTTGCGCCCGACAACGTGATGGTTGTGGCACGCAGTGATACCGATGGCGTAAGTGACTGGCGAGGTGAGTCCAAGGTCAGTCTGCGCGAGCAGCTTTTGCAAGTGGCTGCGTTTCCACGATTTGCGGTCAAGGTCATCGACTTCGGTCTGGCGGACAAAGACGAGTTGTCACGGAGCTGGTACGAGGAGCAAGACGTGGTCGCCGCAGCGTTCAAGCTCCCGTATACCTCACCGGAGGCGAGGCGTCGCAAAGAGCGAGTCTCGGAGCCGATTCAGTTTGTAGCGGGGGGCTCGTCGTTCGTGGTGCCACCTGGGCTGGCGTCTTCGTATCTGTCGCTCTTACCGGGAGACCTTCTTACCGATATGAGCGACAGTAGACACGACCACGATCTGGAAGTCCTCCGCGTCGAGCCGGGGCCAACCGGTCAGATGGCGTACTTTCGAGGCGAACCTCCGCCGAATTCTTCGGGAGCGAAGTTCGAGGTGGTACGTCGGCTCGGTGAACCACACGATGTGTACGCGATGGGCGCGTTATTCTACTTCATCCTGACCGGCAAGCACGAAGAGGTCGATCGGCTCGGGTCGCTGGTGAACCTGCTGCAGGAAGGTGAGAGGCGCGAAATCACCCTCGGTTCACTTGGATCCGACCAGTACTATCGGGCACGTCGCGACGCCATCCCCGAGCCGTTTTTTCGCGATGAACTGCTATTGCTTTGTCTTCGAGCGATGGTTCGTGGTCGTCCGCAGAGCCTGGTGCAGAGCCGCATCGATCGTGGACCTGAAGCGGCTCAGGCGCTGCTTCGAGAAACGAGGCAGCTCTATCGAGCCGTGCTGGAGGATGTGATGTCCGAGCCTCTTGGGCTGCGAGTCCGCCAGGGACTGCTGATTGCGGCACCCGTTGCTATTGGGCTATTGGCACTGGCGCTACGGGGCTGTTAGGACGGGCAGGGTGGCGCGACGGCACTCGTTGAGAGTCGAGGCAGGACTGATGGCGGCTACTGCGATTTGTTGAGGAATACCGAGATCGAGCCGTCGCCAGAGTTGGCGCTGACGATGTCGGTTTTGCCGTCGCCGTTGATATCTGCGGCGGCGACACCTCGTGGGAAGCCGATGGCAGACAGTGTGCTGGTCGTCCCGAAGGCACCGTTGCTGTTGAGCGTGATTCCAACCTTTTG
>CALLYL010000617.1 GCA_937859535.1 uncultured Myxococcales bacterium | reverse complement strand
TCGTGTTGGCTGCTTGCCCAGCGCGGCGGCCGGTACGCCCCATGCGCTGTAGAAAAGAGCTGACCGTGTCCGGCGCCTCAGCTTGCAACACCCGATCCAGATCGCCGACATCGATGCCAAGTTCCAATGTAGACGTGCAGACAATGCAGGCGTCCGTGCCGTTGTGGAACCGCTCCTCCGCTAACTCGCGCTCCTCCCGCGATACCGCGCTGTGGTGGACGAACACCGTCGTCCCCACTCGACGCATGTACTCCGCCACAGCTTCGGTTGTCGAGCGCGACTGACAAAAGAAAAGGCTCTTCTGGCCACGCGCCGTGCGGGCTGCATCCTGCGCCAAGCGCAACAGATCGGGTTGATGCACGACCAGCAACTGTCGACGTCCAGGCTGGCGAGGCGGCTCCACGACCAGGCTGGGCCGCTGCGAGCTTCCGTTGAGCCAAGATAGAATAGCGTCCGGGTTTCCAACTGTGGCCGACAGGCCCACGCGCTGTACGTCGTGACGCGACAACCGTGCAATGCGTTCGAGCACGCTCGCTAGGTGCGCCCCTCGGTCGCTTCCAGCGATAGCATGCACCTCATCGATGATTACGATCCGCAGTTCGGCAAATAGCCGTGCTGCGTTGACCCGATTCGAGATCAACATCACCTCGAGCGATTCCGGGGTCGTCATCAGCAGTTCGGCCGGCTCTTTCAGAAACACTCGCCGTGCAGAATCGGTGGTGTCGCCGTGCCACACAAAGCGGCGCAAGCCCACCATCTCGGTATACAGCCCCAGGCGTTCGGCTTGGTTGTTCAACAGCGCCTTGATCGGTGCGATGTACAGTGCGCCGACGCTGTCCGGTTGCTCCTGCACTAGCAGCGACAGCGTCGGGAACAGGGCTGCTTCGGTCTTGCCGCCCGCCGTTGGGGCCAAGATGACCGCATTGTGTCCTGACAGCAGGGCATCACCCGCCGCCTCTTGCACCGGACGCAAACTGGACCATCCCAGCCGGGCAGAAATAGCTTCTTGCAGACGCGGCGCAAAACGAGCAAAGACGCTCACCAGACGTCCTCACGCGGAACCAGTTCATCGCCCACTGCATCGTTGGCCATCAGCGGTGGTTCGCCATGTAGTGCATGCTGTTCTTCGGGAGACAGTTCGACAGGCTTGAAGCCGTACTCTTTGCTTGGATCATAGTCCGAGTGCTCTTCGATCAGATCCATCTGCTGGACGAAGGCGCGCAGGAATTGACGAGGTACCACACCGACGTCGCCCTTGAAACCAGCCGTAACATCGGCGACCAGCCGATCGACAAACGCAGTGCTCACCTTGCCCTCTAGCCGACTGCGATCGGTCGTTGGATACAGCTCGCGCAGACGCAGCGCAACCGCGCGCAGGCGCTCCGCGTCAAAGGGCACAAGCTCCATCTGTGCATCGCGGATGCTCGCAAAGCGTCCCTGTTTGGTGAAGCGAATGCGCTCGTGCAGGGGGGTTAGGCCCGCGACCCCCTGCCGGCTGTCGAAGAAGTCCGGCGTACCGGTGAAGATCCACAGAAGCCCCGGAAACGACCCTGCCGCATCGGAGATTTGGCGAATGCCGTTGAGTGACTTGTGGCGCGAGTCTTTGCGCATGCGCAGGATGGTCTCGGCCTCATCGATGACAATGACCAGTCCTTTGTAGCCCGCTGCTTTGACGATCTCGACGACACCACGCAGATAGTCGAGCGCGTCGCGGCTGCCGATGTCGCCTTTGACGCCGGCCGCTTTCTTTGCCGCTGCGCTGACGTTGTCGCTGCCGCACAGCCAGGACACCAGCGCACCGGCATCAGCAGCCTCGCCCTGCTGTTTTAGGTCGAAGATTGCCTGCACAACGCGCACGAAATCCTGGGGCGCTTGGCCACGGGTCAAGGCCGCTAAGTCGTCTTTTACCCGCTGCTTCACCTTGCCGTCAAAGTCCGCAGCGTTGTCATTTTCACCTGCCGCCACCAGCGCCTCTTCGACCTGGCCGATAAATCGGTCCAGGACATCGCCCAGCGCGTTGCGCGGGCAGGACGAGGTCCCTAGCTCCGTCATCACTTTGCGATATACATCGTCGAAGCGGTGGAAGTGCAGATCGTTGTCTGAAACGACGACGAAGCTGGTCGCAAACCCACGAGCCTGCGCGTCTAGCAGTGCAAGCCTGGCCATAAATGTCTTACCGCAGCCGTAGCCACCGCGCAGAAACTTCACGTTGCCTTCGCCGCTCTTCACCAGATCGAGTTGCCGATGTAACTCGCCACGCTGCTTGTCGATGCCGACGGCAAACGTATCAATACCACGCTCTGGCACGCTTCCGCGGCGCAGTGACTCGAAGACTTTTTCGACGTCCTGTTGCGTCAAAATGTTCATGATCCGACTCCATCGCGGGCGTAACGCTTGACCCCTGCGATCACATCAATGCGAACGACGAAGGGCACCTTCTTGCAGTGCTCTTCGAACTGAATCGAGAACCTTCGCAGTTCGCGTGGACCACCCAGGATCTTTGTCGCCTCGGGTTCGGTCAGATTTCCATGCGCTTGCAGGTGTGCAAAGAGCTGTCGCACTCCGCCAGCGGGCAGCTCTTCCAACCATGCCTCGGCTTTCCTTGGGAGAGAGACCGACGCAGGACGCTCCGACCCGGACAGCTGGGGTGTGCGCGTAGCTGCAACGCCGAAGCGCGCCTCCGGTCCGCCCAGGATGGCACCGGCCATTTCGACTTCGACGCGCACACGGGTTTCTGTCACACCGGAGAGGCGGAAAAACAGCTCGAAAGACTCCCCCACTTGCGCCCAGATCGATCCGCGCTCAAGCCTAGCCTTGCCGCGCACCTGACACAGCTCCACTTGCACATCTGGGTCCTCCGCCACCAGGACCGCCAGTTCTTGCTCTTGTGCGCCACCGAAGTCCAGCCCGTGCTGCGCCGCTACATCCAACCGCAGATGCATGCAGTGCATGCCCGCGACGCCATCACGAGATTCTGCCGTGATGCGATAGGCCAGTTCACTGCCCCCAACCGCCGCGCGGTGCAAGACAGTCAGGACAGGTATCACGCGCTCTTGCAGGCTATTGCCGCCGTGCACAAAGCTGGGCGCACGGCCACCCTTGTCAAACAGCGCCGTGGTCTCGGGCATCATCAAGTGGTCGGTGCAGCCGTCGTAACCCAGATCCGACAGAGCCACCCGAACTTGCCCCGAATGGTCGGCGGCCACAGGCGAAAGAACGTGGCGTCGCTTGGGGTCAACTTTGCGCCCATGCGGCTGCACCACCGGGATCTGTTCATCCAGCAGCAAGAAGCCATGGTCTGCGGTAAAGACGAAGCGTCGCACCCCCGCCTCACGCAGCAGTTGCCAAGCCGCAACCAGATCCTTCATCACCCCGTCAAAGACCGCCGGCCCGAAGCCGCCCTCTCCCGAACTATCCAGCTCTTGACTGTGCACAACGATAAGCCGGGCCTGGGTCATCGTCTGCTTTAGGCTGTCGGCGTCACGCTGGCGAACCTCCGAAAGAGTCAGCAGTGGACAGGTCTTTCCACCAACGCGCTCTTGCATCGCGCGTTTACGTGACTTGGGATCATCGACCCGAAACTCTCCCGATTGAAAGCCCGCGATTGAGCCGCTGCTGACCACCGGTCGCAGCTTGCCCCCGGCCAACACAGGGGCAAGAACATTCATGCCCACCTCCGTCACGGTGGGAAGCTCTGCTAATCGCGCCTTAAGCTGCACCGTCGTCGCCGGTGTCTCGCGCAGACGCTGGCACAGCTCTGCGCCCATCTCGAAGCGAAAAGCATCCACCACGAAGTACGCCGTGGCGCCCGATTCCTGACAGAGCGGACGCACCACTTCATCAAACAATGTTCGTTGCTGTTGTGCCGTGGGCGGCAAGAAGCCATGTCGTTTGCACAGCGCGTTGAAGTCGCACGCCCAGGCATCGGCCCACGTTCGCCACGTCGAACGCATGGCGTCCAATCGAACGCGCAGCGTTTCGAACTCGGGCAGCTGCGGGTACAGCAGGGCCTGACGCCTCTGTTCCAGGTGTCGGTGCGCTTGATCTACCGCGGCACCACGCTCGACGTAGCGTTCGATAGCGCCTGCAATGCTCTCTTTTTCGCCAAGCCTCTCGCCCGCCGCTGCGATGGCTTGCCCTAGACCCGCAGCCGCTTGCAGGAGCTGCCAGGCAGATTCTCGTTCCGGCTTTTCCTTCAGCCAAAATGATCCGCCCCGTGTGCGCAGGTTGGCCCACTTGGCTGCCAGATCCCAGGCCGATGCCGCCAGCGCGGACAAAGCCGCCTGCAAGACCTTTTCCTCTTCGAACCGAAACGTATCGATCTGCCCTAGATCCTCCGCCCGGGCAGCGTCTACTTCATCCTCCAGCAACCCTTCGGTGTCATCAACGGTGCGTGCATAAAATACAGGATGGCGTTCACGAAGGTGGGACGCGATCTTCTGGCAGGTCTTTTTGATGCCGTCAGGAAACGCTCGCACATCCGCCAGGTAGGAACTGACCGGTGGGCGGTGCAAGTCTTCAACGTACTCTACGCAAAGCGCCCAACTGGCCGCGGCAAACGCGATATTGCCAGCACGCTGACCGCTACGTGTCGCCGTTGCTTGCTGCCAGCTAGCGGGCATCCCGGTCCAAGCGCCAAGCTGCTGCCACAGAATGGCTTCATCCCGATTATCGGACACGCCCAAGCGTCCTGCCAACGGTCCGCCGGTGATCAAATCGTCCAGCACGGCTGTCGGCTGCATGGCGCGCAACAGCGCCGACAAGCCACCTTCCTGGGCGTCAAGCAGTCCGGATAGCCAGGCGTCCGCAGCCTCCAGCGTCGGGCCGGGCTTTTCTTTCCATGCGGCAATCTGTTCTGGCCGGGCTCTGCCCACCGCGGCATCCTGGACCAGTGTGTCCAGCGCCTTGCGATACCGCACTCCCGCTGCATACAGCTCGTATATGGGTGTCTGTCGAACGCTCTCTTCGTTGCAGCCGGGCAGGTGGATCAGCAGCGGAACCGGCGAGGCCCCGCCGGCCACATTCTCCAGCGACAACAGCAGCTCCAAATAACTGCCGCGCAGCGCATGGACGGCATAGGGAATCTGACCAGCCTTGCTGTCAGTGATTAGACGATCCACAAAATCCGTGTAGTGCCCGTCCAGATCCAGCCACAGAATGACGCCGTGGCGGCGCACCCGGTCGCGCACGTCCGATTCAAGCAGGGCAGAGACGGGGCCCAAGAGTTCGCGAGGGCTCTTCATGCGACGTCCTCCTCTGAATCGGACTCATCCGCACCAACGTCCACGTCGCTTTCATCTTCGTCTGCGGTGCTGTCTACATTGCCAAACAGCGCAGCCAGCTGCGCCAGATCATCCAGCAGCTTCTTACGATGTGCCACCAGCTTCGGGTGGGTGGCGACTAATGCTGCGCGAGCGGCTGGTTCGTCGGGAGCCAGCAAGCGGAAGTCTTGGCGCTGCACCTTGGCGACACGCAGTTCCAGTTCCCAGACCAGGTTGGGCCGCGCTGACCACAGCCCCGATTCCAAGATCGACATCGTCGGCACCGGTGCACGGGACAGTCCGCGACCGATGCGGCGCAGCGCCTCTTTTTCAACTGCGGCCAACGCCTGTTCCGGCTCATCTGCCAAGAACAGCGAGCGATGCACGGCGTCACCGCCATCCCCAACGTCGCGACCACCGGGGCAGTAAGGGCGTTCCGTGATGCGAAAGTCGGGCGCGATCTCGTCTTGCAGACGAAGTTCCCAGGCCCAGGCACGCGCCGAATGGTAGCGCCAGAAACAGCCGTGTGCGACGCCCAGGGATGGATCTTTCTGGCACTTTTTGTCGACGCGCTGCGGAAAATAACGCATCGCCAAGTGGGACCAGTCGTAGTCCTTTTTTCCCTGCGCCGTGGCCAGCTCCCTCCACCACTTCTTGGGCTCTTTCCACTGCGGGTCCAGCAGAGGCCACAGTGCAGCGCTGTTGACCAGGACGCCATCGTCCAGGTCCGGGGCGTAGCGGGCATCGATCTCCCGCGGTGGGCACTTGCCATCCACAGGGGGGGGGCCGCGGTCGGCGCAGGCTTCTACCTGTGCAATCAGCGCGATCAGTTCTTCACGGCCACGCTGCACTTTGTCGAAGCGCTTCTCAGCCGCACGCGCCGCCTTCTTGTCGGCCCCATCCCGAGCGGCGCGCAGATCGGCCAGTTCACCATCCAGCCGAGTCAGCGCGGGGTGCAGATGATCGGCCAGCAGCACGCGCAGCGTCTTTTCGTTGAATCGATGGATGTTCACCCAGGCGACGAAGGTCTTGCCTTCCGACGACAATGGCCAGTGAATGGGGCGCCCTTCATACATGGGACGGTGCACGTCAGGAAAAAACTTGGTCCGCAAGTAGCTGCGCAGATCGAGCTTGGGATCGATGGTTTCGCCGTACGCAGCCCATGCCGCGTCTAGCGGCGCGGCTGCCGGCTGTCCCAAGCTGTCGCGTCGATCGTTTTCATCGAGCGTCCCGTCCAAAAAGCAGATGCCGTCGGGCAGCGCCTGTTCCAGGTTGTCCGTTTCCGGATTCCGAATTCCCTCTCCGCTCGCCCCAAAGCGCCCCAGCACGACGCCCAACGCGAAGCTCACATGATCAGTCGCAGGCTCCGCGTCATAGACCGCCTCGTACGGCGGCAACGGTGCCCCTTCCGCCCGATCCACCGCCGCCTGCGCCCAAGCTTGCGCGTGCCGCCACGGCGAAGGACCAGGCATGCGGAATTCTACGGAGGGTTCGCGGTGGGATTCACGCACAGAAAAGGCTGTTCTTAACTCCGCGTAGATACTCATTGCTCCGGCTATCTCAAAAAGCGGAACACGCGCAACATCTCCTGATGTAAAACTTACTGAAGGGTTTAGACTTTCAACTACTGCTCGTGCTTTGCGACTATTCAATAGACACAAAGTATTCTCGATAGAATCACTAAAAATCGATGACCCCTTCGCCCCGAATATCGATGGAAAACGGTGAGCGCGTACGTCGAATGTGTTCCCGATCATAGAAAATGCAATCCCCGGCATAAAGTATTCCCCAGCTCCACGACCATATCGACTGCGCGAAAAATGAGCCAATTCTGCGCCGAACAGCTTCCAATTAATAACTAGGGCAGCTTCTTGTATCCAGCTAATGGAGTTGCCTCCGGTAATATACGGGGACCATCCATTTTGCTCTCGGTACTCCGTGGTTGGGTGAGGACGCAGCGGTATGTGCAAGCGTACCTCCCAGATATCACGCAAAAATCGCGTATCGTTTGCAGTCGCAATACCTTGTCTAATAATGGCTATCTTACCGAGTTTCGGGACGCTTTGATATTCTCGAAGTTGAGCCGCGTTCCACGAGTACACAACTGGCCACTCTGGAACTACCTTCAGCTCAGAGGGCACGAACTCGTAGCGACCCACATGACAAGTCGTGGCTGCCCGCTTCCTAAGCGTTCGGTCGCTATCGCGCGACCGGTCATCAATGGGCGTGGGCTGTAGGGCGATGCTTTGCACATCGTTAGGGGGGGCTCTACGGAAGATGCTCACTACGACGCTGACGACTTCGTCGGGAACCTCTTCGAATGCCCCGCGATCAAAGTCCCCGAGTGCTCGCAAGTCGTACGTCTCTAACAGCCACTCCCGAAGGTCCGCATACTGCTTGATGAACATCCAGTTGCGCATCGTCAGCAGAGCAGAGATGCCTCCTTTTCGTACCAGTTGGAGGCCGCGTTCTAGGAAGGCGGCGTAGAGGTCGGCTTTTCCTTTTTCGTAGTGCGTTTGCACATAGGTCGCGTCGGCTATCTTCGCCGTGCCCTGGTAAGGAGGGTTTCCGACGACCAAGTCATACGTTTCACGGCGGATCATGCGGACGAAGCGCACACCGCTGGCTAGCTGTTCGCCACGCAGGCGCAGGCCCAGGTCGTCGCCGGTCGTGTGATGGCTGAGGAAGGTCTCCAACTTCTCCACCAACGACTTCTTTGCTGCGGCGGCTACAAAGGGTATCTGCGCCTGTACAGCCTCGGGCGCGCCCAGCAAGCTCAGTTGTTGTGGGGCGTGCTGCGCTTTGACGGCCTCTTCCTGTTGTCGCAGTGCAACCTCGACTGCGGTGTCCACCTGTAGCAGGCTGCCCAGATGGTCGGCTCCGCGCAGCGCGTGCACCAATGTATCGGTCAGAGGGCCGGGAATGCCGGTTTCTAGCTCGACTTCGCGCCGCAGTTCCAACAGCGCGGGGTCTGTGTCGGGAAGGCTCGCCAGCCGCAGATCCGACGCAACCAAATTCAGCGTCCGGGGCTTGGCCGAATCGCAGCACTTCTGCGCT
>CALLYL010000616.1 GCA_937859535.1 uncultured Myxococcales bacterium | reverse complement strand
GTTCCGGGTCTACGCATCCAGATTGCCGATGATCGCTGGTATGCGTACTTCGGGGCGAAGACCTCCGTGCTGCGCTACGAGCAGGATCAAGAGCTCCACTCGGTCTATGGGCTCCTCGGCGGTGCCGGTGTCGATCTGGTGCCAGGGCATCTGAGGCTGGAGGCCAACGGCGGCTTTTTCGATCGAGGTACGATTCCGCGCGTGCTGACTCAGAGGCTGCCGGTGCAGACCTACGGCGTGTCGGTGCAGCTCTCGGCCTGGGATCGATTGTCACCGTCTCTGTCGGCGGATACCGCGCTGTATCGTAACGATCCAAATAGTGCGGCTCGTTATTTGACAAAGCCGTTCTATACCCCGGGCGTGTCGTGGTTGCTGATGAGCGAGTTTACCGCCGAGGCGACGACGCTCGAGAATCCCGATCAAGCCGAATCGAGCCGGGCGCAGTGGGGACTGGCGGGCGACGTGAACTTCCGGCTCCAGTACGGCAACTTCCGTTACCGACTCGATGCGATGTATCGGTCGCTGCAATACCTGCTGGTGAATCAGCCGAGCTTGGTGCCCTTCCAGGACTTCCCCTCGGGTTCGGGCGTCGAAATTCGTCCCGAGCTGTTCGCGGCGACCGGCTTTGACTACTTCGTCGAAAAGTCGGGTACTACCGTTGGCCTCACCGTCGGTGTCGATCGTCCTGCGAGCTACAAGCCACCGACCGCTGCGGTGAATCCACTCGATGCGTCACCGGCCATCCTGGTCGTGCGCAACCAAGGCGATGTGGTGATCCTGCCGCAGGGTCAGGACACTCTTCCGGCGATTGCGACCAAGCTCGCGGCCCGGCAGGACTTCTTGGAGATGTTCGCGGTCATCGTGGAGACCTATTATCAGTACGATCCCAATGGGACGCGGCTGGTGACCGATCCAGTGACGCAACTCAAGCAGCGGGTGTTTGAAAACCCCAATCGCCTTGGCTTTAACTTCACGCTCCAGGCGCGCTTCTGATCGACGATCATCGCAGCCTCCAAAGAGAGAACCGCATGACGACCAAGAGGACGTCCGATCCATCCAACACCGACTCACCGAACCTGTCGAGTGAGTCGGCCCGTATCGAAAGCACGTTGACCCTGGAGGCGATTCGTTCGCTCGCGCAGGTCATGAAGGACTTCGAGCTATCGGAGCTCGAGCTTACCCAGCCTTCCGGCGAACGGCTGCGGCTGTGCGGACGTCGTACCGAGGTGGTGCAGGCCGCTCCGGTGGTGCAAACCGCTCCGATCGTGACGGCTGCGGCACCGGTGCAGGCTTCACCCCCGCCGCCGGCAACGGGAAAGGCCAACCCGGTCGACAAGAGCATCACCGTGATTACGGCCCCGCTCGTCGGTACGTTCTACCGCTCGGCCAGCCCCGAGTCGCCCTCGTTTACCGAGGTCGGTCAGCGTGTTCGCAAGGGGCAGACGCTGTGCATCATTGAAGCGATGAAGCTGATGAACGAGCTGGAGTCCGAGGTAGATGGCGTGGTGGTCGCGATCCTCGGGGAAAATGGACGGCCCGTCGAGTTTGGCGAGGCACTGTTCCAAATCAAGACTGGATAAGTGGTCATGCGCTGGCGATCGCTGGGGCTGGTAGCTGCGGTCCTCGTCGGGGTCTTTGGCGCCATGCCGGCGCTTGGTCAGCCCAAGATTTGCGGCAATCAGATGCCGCTCGGGGGCTGGAACCTCGATCAGTGTCCGCAGCTCAAAGATGATGGCGTGGGCGCGGACGAGTCTGCGGGCGACGGCATCTACTCGCTAGAGCTGAGCCTCGAGCCGACATCGCTACTCGAATACAAGGTGCTGCCGCTGGGAACCTGGGCGGTGGCGCTCGGACAGCAAGGGAGCTGCGACGGAACTGGTAACCCGACGGGCAATGACACCAGCAACCTTCGCATCATCCGTCCTGATGTCGGTCGTCCGGTGCGCTTCTATCTCGACACTCGCACACTCGCCGATCCGAGCTATGCGTCGGCACCGGGTAATCGCTCGTTTGGCGACACACTGATGACGCGCTCACCCGATGGTGCCTGCCCGCGCTGGTTCGTCGTGGGAGACTTCCAAAACCTGGTCGGCGTGAACGGAACTGCCGTCGAGCTGCAAGTGCTGCGGCCCGGAGTCCTCGTCGGTCGTCACACCGCGAGCAAGGTGCTGGCAGCGGGCTGGAAATGGAAGATGATGGAGCAAGCTGCGACGGCACCTCGTGAGCTGGGGCCGAGCGGCTTTGCCTATTCGCCATGCTCGACGCCGAGTGTGTTGGTGTCGGCGTCTGTAATGCCCGGTGACTCGGTCTATTTTGTCGTCGATACCCGCACTGGGCGACTGAGAACGGTGGTGGCGAACTCTCCGCTGGATGGCTTTTCGTCGGATGGTACGCCGCTGTGTCCACCGATGCTCGACATGGCAAGTCCGCTTCGGGATCTCTCGACGCCGAGCGACGCTTCAGCAAGTGCAGACTTGAGTGAGGCCGACGGGGCACTCTTCCACGACGGAGGCCCCAGTCGTCCGCTGCCCGGAATCCACTGCGATTGTCAGCTTGGGCGAGCTCGTTCGGAGCGTCCGTCGGCTGTGTCTTTGATCTTGCCGCTGGTCCTGATTTTCCGTCGTCGACGCGTCACTTCTTCACGCTAGTGCTGCCGTCCGGCCC
>CALLYL010000615.1 GCA_937859535.1 uncultured Myxococcales bacterium | reverse complement strand
CTCATCCACTTTGGTTGATGGGGTGGGTTCGCAGGTCACACCGTTGGATCAGCTTGGCAACGCAGTCGCCGTCCTGCGCGACGCGGAGGCCGCACGTGACCGCGCGGTCGCCGCGGCGCTCACCGGTGGGGCGACGTGGGCTGAGATCGCAGACGTGCTCGGTGTGTCCGCCTCAGCGGCCCACAAGCGGTTCCGGTGGGTGCGCGTGGACCCCGACACCGGTGTGGTGTGGCGAGAAC
The DNA here is from genome assembly GCA_937859535.1 of uncultured Myxococcales bacterium. GTDB lineage: Bacteria > Myxococcota_A > Polyangia > Palsa-1104 > JAEUJZ01 > JAEUKA01. Next base: position 3,957 of record CALLYL010000615.1, on the reverse strand, counting down.
CGCCACTGCCCCGCTGAACGCTGGCAACGCTCTTCGCTGCTGGCCGGCAAGACCCGGTTTGCGCCCCGGTCCCGATCGGGCATGATGGTCTCCGGGCAGCTGTCCTGGCTGCTTTGAAAACCAAACCTTTGAGTCTCCACCAAACCCAGGGCGGTCCAGGTCCCGAGATCTGCGAGGAGCCCGGTATGGGCTCTCGGTTTCGCGCACTAGCTTGGGGGACAAGAGAGGACATGCTGGTGAAGTACGAGCCGAACCCAAAGCACAAACCGATCCCAACTCCGGGCCGTCGCGGCTCGATTTGCCCAAGTGGAGTCGATGGGCCGCGCCTCTTGTGCGATAGCGTTCAGGCTGGCCAGAAGCGCTACGCCACGGACGGCCAGCATGCGTACTGTGCCCAGTGCCATGATGGCGAGCGCCACCTCTGGCATGGCTACCCGGTCAGCTGGGCTGAAGTTCCGCCATCCATCGTCAGTGGCTGGATCAGCAAGGGCCTAGTGGATCGTCGCACGGTCAAGCGAATAGCGAGACGAGCCCGATGAGCGTTCGCTGGGAACGATTCTCTGGAGATACCTCTACTTTCGCGATCAAGATCGCCTTTCACGCGGACCCAGACGATGGCCAGGGGGCCGACGCCGACACCGCGAGATCGTGGGGCGCGCTTCAGGTATGGGTAGACGGCATCAATTTGTGCGCACATGTTGACCAGGGTGAGACGCTGCAGTCCGCCCACTGGTACCTACTGTCTACTCTTGAGTGGCTCGCATCAAATTGGGACCCGCTGCTCCATGAGGAGCGACTTCCATTGTCATCCAGCCGTTACGAGACCGCAGCGGACCTGGCCAATGCGACTCCTGCAATGCTGGTTGGCGGCGTGGGGTCCTCGCAGGCACTCGCTGAGGATGAACACCGATTTGCGTGGGAACAGCGTCACACCTTTCGCGCTGCCCGCGACGGTGGGCTCCTCCCTGACGTCCGACTTCGCCGTTTTCGGGACGAGATCGAGGTGTCTTGGAACAACACGCCGCTAGCAGGTGCTGCCGGTGCAGAATTCTTGGCGGCGAAGGGACGGAGCCTTCAGGAGCCAGCTCAAGTTGCTGGCGCCTTGCACGAAGTCTTGCTGGAGGGTTCGAAGTGGCTTCGGGCCCAAAGACCTACATCGGTCCGCGTTAGCGAACTCGAAACGGCAGTGCACCAACTACAACTGCCCGATCGTGAAGAAGTGAGAACTGCCTGGCTAGCTGGGCTAGGAGCAGACCGCGACCAGATTGTCGACCGCTGGCGCCGAGTAGTCACCAAGGTCAAGACGTTTGCTGACCCGGCGGCCTTTGAGCGTACGTTCGTGAGCGAGAGCGAAAGCGGGCTGGTGCTTCGAGGATCTTGCGAAGCTGCGCTGCTCTTCGGATCAGCCAGCCCGACGATCGATGAGGACGACGCCCTCGTACTCGCCCGCCTGCTGCTTGCCCAGTACGAATCAGGTGCTCAGGACGGGCTTGAGGATCTCGTTCGCGATGAACCACCCGATCCAGACCTGGCTGCGTGGCAACACGGCTACGAGCTTGCCGAGACATTCCTCGACAGCGTCGGTGACGAGTTCACGGGAGACCAGACCGACATCGGCGGGTTCCTAGAGAATCGGGGAATCGCTTCGCTCTCGATCGCGTTGTCCGACCGGCACGTGCGCGCCATCAGCTTCGCTAGCCCGAGTCATGTCCCGACAATCGCACTCAACTCGTCCTCGCTATCCTTCCGCTCGCCAAAAGCTCAACGATTCACGCTCGCGCACGAGTTGTGTCACCTCCTCTTCGATCGAAGCCGAGGCGCGCGTCTTGCGGTGGCAAGCGGGCCGTGGGCCCCAAAGATCATCGAGCAACGGGCGAACGCGTTCGCAGCGATGCTCCTGATGCCACCCGCTCTACTCGCAAGCGCGATCTCGGCGACTGATGGGGAGCTCGATTCGCCCGAAACGATCAAGTCGGTAGCGTCCCGGCTCGGGGTTAGCGTGGCATCGCTCCGCGAGCACGCCCACAATGTCGGGCTCATAGATGAAACGGCGCGAGATGACCTTCGCCTCATCTTCAGTCGCGAATGAGCTGAGCCCCTTCAACTGTCCAGATGGACCATCTATTGGGGCCCTCTCAAGGGTGGAGGAACGCTCAATCTCCGCCTCCTGGCCTATATTCCTCGGTAGGGTCCATCACGCCCATAGCCGTGCGCCTGTTCGTAGAACGCGTCCATGTCCGCTCTATGCTCCTCGGCGGTGCGGAAGCGGTAGGCGGGGTTCAGGCCTCTGCCGTTACCTGACTGGTTGTCAGTGCCGACGGTTGTTTGGGTGCCGGCTGCCGCGGCTGCCCTTCTTCCTCGGTCGTCGAGGGCAAGGCGTTGTTTGAGGCTGCCGACGATTGCTTGTTCGCGCCGGGTGGTTTGCTGCGTGATCTCCAGGGCTGTGTCGTAGGTGCTCTGTGCGTCCTCCAGCTTTGAGCTTGCCGATTCCAGCTCTGTGAGGGCGGAATGGCGAAGCTCGGTCACCTTGGTGACCGATGTGCGGGCGGCCGCGATGTCGTGTCTTCCGCGGAACCTGCCGATGATGCCTTGGGCTTCCTCTACCTCGAGTCGCTTTTCAGACGCCCCGAGCTTCGTTCCGGATCGCTCTACTGCCTTGGTTGCCTCGTCGAGTTCCTTTTGAGCCTCGATGACCGCTGCTCTGGCGGCTTCGGCGTCGGCGCCCTTTTTGTGAAGGTTCCCGTGTATCTGGTGGACCTTCCGTTCGATGGCCAGTCGTCCAGCTTGTGTCAGGAGCTGGTGGATGCGGTCATCGTCGATCTCGTATCCCAGCTCGCGTGCCCAGACGACTTCAGAGCCGGTGGCTTCTTGGTCGGTGCGCCTGAGGATCTGGTAGAGCACTTCCCGGTCGGCTGCATCTTGGGTTTCCTTGTTCGATCTCGTGGTTCCGTCTTCGTCGACAAGCCAGATCTCGTTGTTCTCTCGGCCACGGGTAGCTCCGACGTACATCAGGTTCCTTGAAGCGGCCTGGTCCACGAGAAGGATGGCCTCGTCGACCGTGCTTCCTTGGGCACGGTGGACCGTCGAGCCGTAGGCGTAGCTGATCTGATCGTCAGCGGTCGTGTAGTCGGCCGGCAGGGTCGCCTTCCCTCTGCCGTCCATAGACGTGACGTCGAGAGCGCCGTCAGGTCGGATGCGCGTCACTTCCCATCGGTCGCCGTTGATCACGCTGCGCTTGGAGGTGGTCCTTATCCAGCGAGCGTTACGCCTTGTGAGGATCTCGTCGCCGATGGCGATAGCGAGTTTGCCGATCTGGACGTCGGAGCCTCTGAGTTCTCCGGATTCGCGCATGTGAGATCGAGCCAACTGGTTGAAGTCGTCAAGCCGATCGTTGGTCCGCGCCATCACCATGAGGCTGCGACCGGTCTTACGCGCCGTGTCCCAACGCTCAAAGGCGGCTTGAACGAGTTTGTCGGCGGCGCCCGAATGGACTCGCTGATGCTCCATGTACTGATGGAGCGCAACCGTGTGGCCTTGCCGCAGCCCAATCGAGGCTTCTCGCTCCCACTGGGCGGTCATCCGGCGGACCTCGGTGAGCTCGTTCGTGTCGAAGTGCTCGCACAATACCGAGAAGAGTCCGCCCGCTTCCACGGATTGGAGCTGTTGGTCGTCCCCGACCAGAACCAGTTTGGATCCGGCCTCTCTAGCGAGGTCGATGAGCTGGGCGGTGTCGTTGGTCGCCGCTAGGGAGGCTTCGTCGAGAATCACCACGGTGCTTCGGTCCAGCCGATAGGGATGCATCGGCCCGGCCTCATGGTCGTTCTCTACGAGAAGTTTGGTCAGGGTGGACGACCGTTCGATCTCGGCCTCTTGGCGAAGAACTTCGGCCGCTGCGGCTGATGGGGCCAGGCCCACGACGCTCCAACCAGCGTTGTTGTAGCAGCTAGCGAGCGTCTT
>CALLYL010000614.1 GCA_937859535.1 uncultured Myxococcales bacterium | reverse complement strand
GGCTCGACTCCAAAAAAGGCCCCCTGGTCCTCGAAGTCCCGCCCGAGGTGCTGGCGCTCCGGCTGCTGCACCGCACGGTCCGTGGCGTCACCTCGGAATCCGAGCAGATCCTGCACTATCACCGCCAGCTCGTGCTCGGGGCAGGTAGCTCGCCAGTCCCGGCCGGGTTTGCGGTCCAAGACCTGCTCCGCTTGTCGCTGGCCGAGGTTTTCACTCGTCTCGATGACCCGGTGTCACAGGTTCGGTTCTACGACTACGAGACGGGACGGTTCCGCTCGGCAGAGATTCCGCAGGTCTATCACCTAAACGTACTGCTCGTCTCGCACGATCAGACCAGCGGCAAACGGACGATGTCCCGAACGCGAGTGGTCGCGACCCGACGAGGAATCATTCGACTCGATCAGTTTGGCGAATAGCACTCGGCCAGAGGCTGCGGTGAAATCGACACGTTGATACCTCAATGTCGTTTTCAGCAGGTGCCCTCGTCTGCAAAAAGGTCTGAGCAGCCAAAAGGCTCCTCGGAGTCCGCAGAGGTCGCCATGTCAGCATCAGCCAACGAGACATCCATCCCCGAACGCCAACCCAGTCACACCGAACCCCAGCTCACCGAGTTCGCTCACTTGCTACGGCTGCGCCGAGAGGCAGCCGGTCTTTCGCGCCGTCGACTCGCCAACCTAGCGCGCTTATCCGAGGCGACGATCAAATTTATCGAGACAGCGCGCACGCGCCCTACCCGCGCCACCCTGCTGCGCCTGCTCCTGGTGAACGACCTGCGCCTGTTGCCCACTGAGCTGCCGCTACCGCGACGGGATCTACCGTTTCATCTGGCGTCTTTGCCTTCGCTGCCACCCCCACTCAATGCCTATCTCGCGCCCGGATTTGAGCCACTGCGCCTCGTGGAAGAGCTCGACCGCACGCTACACGGGGCGGGCGGGTACATTGAGCAGAGCAGCCTGTATCTCACGCCGCACAGTGCACTGGCTTATCTGCAATACCAGCGCCAAGCGCCCGAGGAAATCAGCCGTCGCCAGGGAATCCCTCTCCACACCTTGGCCGCAGCGGTCGCCCAGAATCAGCAGTCCCATGGGCTGACGGTCCTTGCGCTCGGTCCGGGAGACGGACGACTCGAGGTGCGACTCGTGGAACACCTGCTTACGGTGCGGCCTCAGGCGATTGGACTGTGGCTCCTCGATATCAGCCAGTCGCTGCTCACCGTCTCGTATCAGCACGCCAGCGCAATGCTCCGCGACCGTCCTGAAGCGGAAGTGCTGGCGATTGCGGGTAACTTTCACCACTTACCGAGCTACACCGAGCTGTTCGCAGCGTCGAAAAAGACTGGGCGGCAGCGGCTGTTTGTGCTGTTTGGGACGCTGGCTCACCTCGATAACGAGGCTCGCTTTCTCCGCGATACACTCGGCAGCGTCGCCAAATCGGGAGATCTTCTTCTGCTCGATGCCGAGCTAACTCGCGAGTATCTGGATGTAAACCGCAGCGGCGCAACGCCTTGGCCAGACCCGCCGTGTTCAGCCGCACTGCGTGAGTGGCTCAGTGGACCGATCTATCGAGCACAAGGACGTCGACTATCACGCCACGAACAGATCACGCTACAGCGAATCCCCGATGGCAGCGGGCTGGTTCCAGGGAGCACCGCGCAAAACACGATCATCACCGTCGAATCCAGAGGTGAGCGCCAACGTCAGTTCGCACTGCTCCGCCGATTTTCGATGCTGCGTCATCGCCGTTTCCCTCTGTCCGGACTACAGGAGTTGCTCAGCCGTTCCGGTTGGCGGCCCGTCTCGATCATCCACGGCACGAGCGAAGCGAGCACCGCGAGCCTGGCCTTCCTATGCCAGCGCCACACCGACTGACATGCAGCCCCCGCGAGTTACGAAAACTCGCGCAAGACCGCTTCATCGCGAGTCGAGGCCAACACCTGATTGCAGCGCTCGCAGCGATACAGAGCACGGATCGGTTTGGGCGTCGCACCCATCATTAGAAGGAACCAGCCCCAAGCGGTGTACTTGGGTTCTGGAATGACCAAGGGGTGCGATAGGTCGTGACCGCAGCGGCACTTTCGTTCATTCATCGGCTGTCTCGAGCGGCGGCGATTGTGACACGACACCGTCCCCTGCACCAATCCTAAGAATCGTTGCCAAGCCCCATGCGAACTGCGTACCCTTCTGCGCAGCGTGGAAATCCTTGGTTACCTGCTGCTGTGCCTGATCTGGTCGACTACCTGGCAGGCGATCCGCATTTGCCTTACCGGGTATCCACCGATGTATGGTGCCAGCCTGCGCTTCCTCATCGCGACGGTGCTGCTGCTCATCGCGGTGCGAGTTCGCAAACTACCGCTGGCGCTGCCTGGTGGGAGATCGCAGCACTTGGCACTGCTGCTGGCCGGCATCTTTAATGGGCTTGGCTATGCCTGTATTTACGTCGCCGAGCTCAAGATTTCGGGTGGCACCACGGCGATCATCTGCGCATCGAGTCCGCTGTTTACGCTGATCGCGGCTCGCTTGTTTGGCCTGGAGCAGCTTCTGCTGCGGCGGATCGCTGGGATGTCGATTGGAATGGTGGGCATCGGTGCGCTGTTCTGGGAAGGTCAGACGCTCGGACATGATCAGGTGCAGGCGATGCTCTTTGCGCTGGCGGCGGCGGCTCTGATGTGGCCGGTGTATGGCGCACTGCTCAAGCGCTATGCGCACGCGCTGCCACCGCTAGTATCGACGCTGTACTTCTTACTGTACACAGCGCTGACGCTGTTTGTGCTGGCACCGCTGCGTGGTGAAGCGTTTCCCAAGATTGCCGCTGCCCCGATGGAGGCTCACTTTGCACTGATCTTCCTGGCGGTCATCGGTAGCGTCGTCGCCTGGAGCGTCTATCTCACGCTGCTGCGGAGGATGGACCTGTCGGTATTATCGACGCTCGGGCTGGTGCAACCGGTGCTGGCACTCGGACTCGATCTGCTGCTGCGTGAAGCCCAACTGGGACCACGGGGTTATTTGGGTGCGCTACTGGTGCTCGTCGCGATGGGGCTTTCGACCTGGCCACTTCGTCGCTGACGCTCCCCTCGAAGGACGACCGGTAAAACCACAGCGTCGGCGTTTACAAGACCCCAAAAGACCCCGTCCACGCGGTATACTGAGTCAAATGGCCGAGTCGAAGCCCCCGTCAGCAGCGCTCCCAGGGAAGCCGGGAGCCAAAGACCCACGGCGGCTGGTCGATGACCACATCCCGTTCGTCCGCTCGATCGCACGCAAGCTGCGTGAGCAAGTCCCCATGATCGAGTTCGATGATCTGGTTGGCTTCGGTATGCAGGGTCTGCTCGAGGCAGCGCAGCGGTTCGATGATCGGCACGGCGTCGCCTTTACGACCTTTGCCTATTACCGAGTCCGGGGCGCAATGTTCGATGGTCTGCGCTCGATGGGCTGGCTGCCACGCAGCGAGTATGCGCGGGTGCGCTTCGAGGAAAAGGCCAATAGCTACATCCAGTCTCAGGCCGAGCGCGGTACCGATGGTGCCGATGGCACCCAAGTCGAGGATCGAGTCCGCGAACTCGCCAATGCCCTCGGTGGTGTGGCGGCGGTGTTCGTGACGATGCTCGATCAGCGAGATGAGCAACAGATCCCCGACGAAAAGCCGCCCCCGCCCGAGCTTATCGAGCGCCAGCAGATGGCGCAGCGGGTCAGACGGGTGATGAAGCGACTCCCCGACAAAGAGCGATTCCTCATCGAGCATTACTACTATCACGACCAGACACTGGAGCAGGTCGGTGCCAGCATGGGCCTGTCGAAGTCCTGGACGTCTCGCCTCCATGCTCGTGCCCTGGCGATGCTTCGAGAAGAACTCGATGCTGAAAGTAGCGGCAAATACGACTAGTTTTTGCCGCCGCGCCCAGCGATTCCCCTCCCTCACGACCATTGAGCCCATCTCCGCCCAACCCGCACCCAGATCAGACCCTTCCAGTAGCCTTCAAGTGACCGAAAACGAGCCGCTTTGTTCGGTGCCTGTTCCGAGGCTGCAAATCGGCGCTTTACCACGCTGCCCCGAGTCAGACAGTGTAAGAGTGAGGCTACTCCGCTTGTGTCTTGAGTCCGGTCGCGCTAAGAAGCCGACCCGTGTAAGCCGCTAGCGCGAAGGCCCACAACCAACGAGGCGGCTACCACACGAGGGCTACTACATGAACGACGAGACACTC
>CALLYL010000613.1 GCA_937859535.1 uncultured Myxococcales bacterium | reverse complement strand
CGCACGAGTACGCGGCCATGTCGCGGCTGTATGAGCTATCGCAGCTTGACCGCTATGACCTGCTGGTGATGGACACCCCTCCGACGGAAAACGCGATCGACTTCCTCGATGCACCGGAAAGGATGTCGCGTGCGGTGGACTCCGACGCAATCCAGTGGATCATGAAGCCGTACTTGCAGCAGGCCGGAAGTCTGTCGCTGCGGCTGCTCGGAATGGGCGGCGCGATCGTGCTGCGAGGGCTCGCACGGTTTGTGGGCTCGGCCTTTTTGACCCAAGTTGCCGAGTTCTTCGTTGAATTTCAGTCGGTGCTGGCCGGTTTCCGGGAGCGAGCCCAGAAGGTCACCCAGCTTCTGCAAAAGCCAGATGTAGCCTTCCTGCTGGCGTGTAGCCCGGAGTCGCTCAGCATTGACGAGGCGCTGTACTTTTACGAACGACTTTCCCGCGCCAAGATGCCGATTGGCGGCTGCATCGTGAATCGAGTCCACAGCCACGCTCGCGAGGTGCCGAGCGACTTGCTGCCACTGCTGCGGGATCGACCCGAGCTATCGGGGTTTGCGCCGGATGATCTCCAGCAGCTCGCCGAGCAGCTCAGCCGCACCTATGCCGAGCAGCGAGTGCTCGCCGCCACAGATGCAGCGTCGATTGCACGTCTGGCCCAGAAGATCCCGCTGCCACTGTGTCAAATCCCGCTCTTGCCGCAAGACGTCCACGATGCCCAGAGCATTGCAGCAGTCAGCCGACACCTGATCCCGCCGCCGACCTAATCCGCGCTCGACCAAGCGATGTCTTTTGATTGCTGCCCCCAGATAAGGGACACTTAGCGATCATGCAGGATCTTCGGCTGTTCTTCCCCGGTCAGCTCTCTTGGCTCGCGCAGGCCGTGGAGGAAACGGGCCTGGTTGGTCCCATCACCTACGACAGCGAGAGCCTAAACGAGTGGTGTGAAGGGGAGGCGCTAGAGCTACCGCTTCGCGTGAACCTGACCCGAGCCCTGCGCGACGGAGAGTTAGAGATTGCCGCGCCGGTGTTCGTACGACTGTTTACGCGCTTTGATGAGCCCATCGGAGACGCAGAGGTCGCAGCCTTTGCGCACAAGCTCGCCCAGGCATTGACCCGGCATGCGCACACGGCAGTCGACGTAGGAACGATGAGTTACGAGGGCGGCGAAGACTTCGCGTTCGCCATCGAGCGTTCGCTCCCAGCTAGTTAGCGGCAGCGAACGGGCACGGGAAGGGGCTACACACTGAAGCTCGAGCCACAGCCGCAGGTCGATTTGACGTTGGGGTTGTGGAACTTGAAGCCAGCACCCTGCAGACCTTCGAGGTAGTCGATCTCGGTGCCTCGTAGGTACTGGAGGCTCATTTGGTCGATGATGATCGTCACACCATGAGACACAAGCTGCTTGTCCATTGGGGTGATCGAGTCAAAGTACAGATCGTAGGAAAAGCCAGAACAGCCACCACCGACGATGCGAACGCGCAGGAACATGCTCTCTTCGATGCTCTCCTGCTCGCGGATTTCATTGACCTTCTTGGCGGCGACCTCGGTGAGAGAGATCGGTGACGTGGCAGCGGGAGCAACCGGCACCTGCTCAGGAGCGGCGTCGGGTTTGCGAATGTTGGTGGTAATCACGGACATGGGTTCCTCCAAAAAGCTCGGTAGTTTGCTGTGCCAAGGTGCCGCACTGCAGATCCTCGGCTATTCATCGGTTGGTTGTGACTGGTAGCGATCCTCGATGAGTAGAGCGCATCGGTTGCGCCCGCCCTACGCCACCCCAAAACATCGGCGGCTTTCTACCATGATCTCGCTGTCGGCGAGCAACTTGGCGCAGTGACATAAGTTCCTGCGAAGTGGGGGTCATCGCATGTTTTGCTTCGCCGTAAACTGGCTGCCGATGCTTGCTCATCAATGACGATATCTCGACTCGCTCCTCGACGTGGTACAGCCTGGTTATCCGCGAAAACGGAGCTCAGGTCCACCACCAAAGCTGACGTAACGTTAGATTATGGTCACATGCGGGCAGCGTCAAGGTTGCTAACGGCCCCTTCCAACCTCACCGACTTTGCCAAGAATCCACAAGCCCATGCCCAGCTATCACGACTATCTCCAACAGGTGAAGGCTCAGATCCGCGAGATCTCCGCCTTACAGCTTCAGAACCAACCGCCAACGCTGCTCGTCGATGTGCGTGAGTCTGACGAGCAGCAACAAGGCACCATCCCTGGTGCGATGCTCGTGCCACGCGGGCTTTTGGAAGGCCGCATTGAAGCGCTGGCCCCAAGCCGTGACACTGACATTGTCCTGTACTGCGCGGGTGGCAGTCGTTCGGCGCTGGCAGCTAGCACATTGCTGGCCATGGGCTTTTCCAACGTGGCATCCCTGGCCGGGGGCATGACAGCGTGGCGAAGTGCTGGTGGTGCGGTCGACAAGCCGCTGGTGTTTTCTGCGGCCCAAAAGAATCGCTATGCCCGCCATATCATGCTTCCCGAAGTGGGCGAGTCCGGCCAAGCCAAGCTGCTGAACAGTCGCGTGCTTCTCATTGGGGCAGGCGGGCTTGGCTCACCTGCGGGGTACTACCTGGCGGCAGCCGGCGTTGGCACCATTGGCATCATCGATGATGATGTGGTCGATGAGTCAAACCTGCAGCGACAAATCCTGCACAGCACCACTCGCCTTGGTCGGCCCAAGGTGGAATCCGCCCAGCAGACCCTGCGCGAGTTAAACCCTGACGTGCAGGTGCTCGGCCACCGCGTCCGACTCGGCCCAGCCAACGCGCTCGACCTGCTGCGCGGATATGATCTGATCGTCGATGGTGCGGACAACTTTCCAACCCGCTACCTACTCAACGATGCCTCGCTCATCTTGCGAATTCCGGTGGTGCATGCGTCGATCTTTCGTTTCGAGGGACAGCTCACGTCGTTTTTGCCGTGGCAGGGGCCGTGCTATCGCTGCCTCTACCCCGAGCCGCCGCCGCCAGACTTGGCACCCTCATGTCATGAAGCGGGCGTATTCGGTGTGCTGCCCGGCGTCATCGGTGTCCTCCAAGCAACCGAAGCCATCAAGTTGCTGCTCGGGCTCGGCGAATCTCTGTCGGGACGACTCGTCATCTATGAAGCACTATCGACCAAGTTCCGCGAGATGAGGCTTCGTCGAGCGCCCGACTGTCTGGTGTGTAGCGACCCGAACCGATCGATTGAGCTCATTGACTACCACGCCTTCTGCGCTCGCTAAACGCAGTCCTTGCCACAGATTTTGTAGTTGTAACTACAGTTTTACGAAGTGAGCTAGATCAAATCGGATATCTTAGTCTGGATGGATCAGGCCGAATCTGCGCAACCGCCCCCTGGCTCGGAGACGAGCGAAGGGGCGAAGCGGCTCGTTGGCACCACGGTGGGCGGACGCTACAAGGTCACGTCGCTGCTCGGGGAAGGTGGTATGGGCGCGGTGTATCTCGTCGAGCACATGCTCATGCGCAAACGCATGGCACTCAAGGTGCTGAACGCCGAGCTGTCCAAGAACCGCGAAATGGTGGCCCGCTTCGAGCGTGAAGCCATGGCGGCAGCGCACCTAGAACACCCAAACGTCGTCGCTGCTACCGACCTGGGCTTTACCGATGAAGGGGCTCTGTTTCTGGTCCTCGAGTTCATCGACGGCAAGTCGCTGCGCGAAGTGCTCAACTTCGGACCCATCAGCTCGGCCCGCGTCATCCACATCGCCCGTCAGATAAGCTCTGCCCTACAACGAGCCCACTCCGTCGGAATCGTGCACCGAGACCTGAAGCCAGAGAACGTCATGATCATGAACCGGGATGGAGATCCCGACTTCGTGAAGGTTCTAGACTTTGGGCTCGCTACTCATCATGCCCGCACTCCCGTCGTAGCAGTGTTCGCTTGAACGTCTTGTGGGAAGTCGGCGGGAAACCGCACGTTCGCTCCATGTCAAGTCGATGGCTCCTGCTGTAAGTGCTTCGGCTTGCGTAGCCGTCTATTCGATTCCTGCACCAAGCGATAAGATGAGAGACGGAGGCTTGTATATGGATCGATCCGAGCGTTCCCTTCGTCCACGGAACACGATGCTATCGCTGAGCAGTTGGATGGGTTTGGTCGTCGTGACAGCGTCCAGTGCATGCATGTCGACGGTGGCTTCCGAACTCCCAACGGTTCCGGGCCCCAGCGACTTTGGCGCAACGGTGGGAAGCGGCAAAGCAGGTGCCAGCGTGCACTATTACTTCTACAAGGGCCTGGGCATGCTGCGCTGTCCGAACCGAATCGCTGGCTACACCACCCAGGCCGCTTGCGACATGCTGGGACGGAACCAGACCGAAAACGGAGCAATCAACCAAGTCGGACTTACCTGCGACAGCGATTCGCAGGGCTGCATCGTCGGCAACGAGCTAATGGTCACCGCAACCGACCGCTGTCCACAAAGTGCCCGCGCCGTACAGGTCACCTATAAGACCAAGACTGTCACGGTACGAATCGTCGATCGCACACCGGGGAACGGAGGCTTTGACCTTGGCCTCGATCCGTACTTCGACCTCGGAATTTACGCTGACGTGAACATCGGGGTCACCGGACCGCAGGATCTTGGCTACGTCTGCTTCCAGTGATCCGTGGAATCGGCACGCGGAACCAGCTTGGTTCCCCACGTCACCTTCATCACGGTGCCGCGCCACACCACGGTGTCAAACAGGAGCCCGTACAAGAAAATCCAGGCGATCAACATATCGTTTACTGGCCCAAGTACAAACGCCAGCGGAGACAGCGATGACTTGCGCAGCATCTTGGCTTGCGTAACGTCGAGAGCGGACTTCCCAAACGCGATTCCCAACCACCACCCTAGGCCAACCCACGATGGCGACAGAATCAGCCCCAGGGTGGCCAGGAGCAGCGGATACATCATCACCTGCAACAGATACACCAGATAGCCGCCGCCGGTTCTCTGCAGCA